>JBLMZU010000105.1:0-16679 GCA_050258995.1 Bacteroidota bacterium | reverse complement strand
GGCCGATCTCGTGAGCTTCGCTCCAATGCAGTAGGGTGATTAACAGAGTGTCGATCAAAAAAGGCAGCCGTTTCCAGGCTGCCTTTTCCAATATCCTATGCCGTTTCTTACTGTATTGCGTGCATAAAGATCTCATCAAATTTTTCGCCCGCCTTCTGCAGGACCTGGTTGGTATCCTGTGGCGTAAGCAGAAAGTGCCTGGTGAACCCGTACTGGAAATCGAGCTCATCGTTGAGCGGAGGATAGCGAAGGGAATATCTCCTGGGATGATAGTTGAGGATCAGCGGGGTCCAGCTTACCAGGTCGCGCAGGCGGACGCGGATCTCGGGCTGGACCGACTCTGGGATGGAGGCAAACCACTCCGAGCCGATCACGTTCAGCCAGAGCAGATTCGAATGATCCTGCTCGGTCATATCCAGCAGGCTGAGATAGCCTGTCTCGTAGATGGGCGCAAATCCCTTTTCGATGAAGATGTTCTCCGAGCGGGAGAAATCGTCCATCTCGGCTTCGGAGAGATACATTTTCACACCTACACAATAGCTGTGCAGGGGCAGCTGCCAGGAGATGTCGCTGCGGCGAATGTTGAGCAGGTCGGGTTCCGTCTGGAGGGTGGGGAAATATATTTCCATCTGATCGATATTCTGGGCATGTCCCTCGACAGGGTAGGAGCTGCGGACCCTCCCAAACACCAGAGGAGATTGTTCCTCCGTCTGCTGCCTGACTGGCAGCTGGCAGAAATAGTCTCGGGCGATCCAGCCCTCCAGTGGCGATGGCACCATCTGCGGCATGAAGTATCGAAGGGCGTCGTCCACTTCGCCCAGACCGATGCTGGTCAGCGGACGGTACCTGCCTGTATTCTGTTCCCGGGGGGAGCGGTCGTTTGGGTGGCGTGGATCCTGTTTCCCGACTGGCTGCGCCTGGTTCTTTCCCACGATATGGGCACGGCGCGGCTCTCCATTCCCGGTCTGAATAAAACCAGGCAGGAATGAAAACCTCCGTAAATGGATCTCGAGCGTCATTCTTGCGTAAGGATACGACTTTTTCCGTGAGAAGGCAAGCTCAGAACAAGGAGAAAAATGAGTGTTTCAGGGATGAGTGACCGCTTACTCCCACAATTTTATGCGTATATCCACTTTCGAGAGCATTGCTTCCAGGATGCCGCCTCCGATGGAGAGAGCCTTGTCGGAGACGAGGAAACAGGCGCTGGGATCATCACGCGGGTCAATGTCGCCGACCTTGACGCCTTTCGTAACCGGGATGCCCTCCCGGATGAGGCCGCGCAGCATGCCGCTTAGGGGAGCAGTGATTTCTGATTTTTGATCGTTGATCGTCGATTCGATCTCGGCGATCAATTCGCCGGCCTCGCAATGATCGCCAATCCTTTTGTGGCTTACAAATATCCCGTCCCCGGGTGCCCGCAATACGCGCTTGGGGTCGCCTTCGGGCTGGCCGGAATCGGTTTGGGCAGTTCCGTGCCAGTAGACCCTTCCCAGCGTGTGGCTGCGGCGTGTTTCGATCACTGCATCGCAGTCCTGTCCGGCGTGAAAACCGGGTCCCAGCCCAATATGGAACGGGACGGAGATGGGCAAAGGCGAGGGGGCCTGCTTCATGAGCCGGGCATCGACGACCACCAGAAACGGGAAGGATTCGAGCAGAATGTCGGCATTTGGATCGACCAGGACCGGGATCTCCCCGGCATTTAACAGCGCGGCGATCTGGCCCGGCTCGACCAGGCGGGCAGTCACGCCTTCCACGGTATGGGTCTTCTCGTAGACCGCCTCCGCGAACGAGACGGTCCGCCGCACGGCCAGCGGCTGGGGCAGCTCGCAGACGACGATTCTCAGTCCGGAGCGATGCAGGCGTACGATGACACCGGAGGCCAGGTCTCCGCCGCCGCGTACCAGGATGATGGAATTATTTTTTGACATGAGGCAGCAACGATTCTTCATTGACAAGAGTATCCTGCTCCCGCAGCATGTGGCTGAAGGAATACAGCAGGAGGAAGACAAACAGGAAGAAGATAGTATACAGCAGGGTGAAAGCAGCCAGCCTCATGCTCGGGTCAACGACAACGCCCAGGATCTCCTGGGTGACCTCGGCTGGATTCTGGAGGATATCCCAGGAGTTGAGGCGCACAAACCGGCCGATGTAGATCCCAAAACTGCTGAGGGCCGAGATCACAAATACAAAGATCCAGCCCGGGATACGGCCGAAGGTGCGGATGATGATATCCTGCATCAGGTAGAGTGAGATGACGCCCAGCAGCATGCCGGTCCAGGAGGCCCAGACCACAATGATCACATCATACCAGAGAGGGGCATCGAAGGAGCGGCGTGCCAGGTCCTGCAGGTCGGTCAGCATGTAGGGCGCGTTGGGGAAAAAGATCAGCCACAGAAAGGCAATGACCGGGATTACAAAATAGAGTGTGCTGCGCCGCCACGAGACCAGGTGGGCAAAGTACGCCAGCATGAAAGGGATCCAGGCCAGGAAAAGGTTCCAGACAAGCCCAGTGTGACGGCCTGTGTCACTGTATGCCATCCGCGCTACCACCAGCATCACCACGATCAAACAAGCCAGGTTGAGCAGGACAAAGACCGCGATAGTGTAGCGGTTACGGACGAAGAAATTTTGTTTCGCCATTCGATTCCTTAATCCAGCAGGAAATAGATCAGGTCGACGTCGCCGGGGGAGCAGCCGAAATCGGTCAGCATGGCGGCTGCCTCGGCGCGGTGCTGGGTCCCGTGGTTGACGACATGCGCCATGCTATGCCACAGGATCGTCTGTTGCGGCACGCCTTTGGTGTTGCTGTAGTAGAGAGGCTGGTTCAGGGCTTCGTCGGTGACCGATGCGACGAACTTCATCAGCTTTTCCTCCTCCTCGCGCCAGCGCGTTTGCAGGGCTTCGAAGGTGGGGAATTCCTCGGGCTTGAATCGACTCGTTGGCGAGATGCCCTCCCAACGATTCCGCCAGGTCCACTCGGCAAACATGGCATGGACCAGGGTGCCGCGCAGTCCACCGTGGGGATAGGAGGCGTCGGCCAGGAACTGTTCAGCAGTCAGACTGGCGGCAGCGCCCAGGATCTTCGCATTCGCCCATTGGTTGTATCTGTACAAAGTCAGGATGTCTTTTTGGTTCATATATGGTTCACCCTCGAGGATCGTTGATTTCATCTATCCGTGATGGGTCTTATTTCCCTTTCCTTCCAGCAGGAGATGGCCGAACGTATACAGGCTTAAATATAAAAATAGAAAGAACGCGGTGAACAGGCCGATGAATCCGATGCTCTGCATGCTGGGGTCCTGGACGCGTTCAATGGCATAGAGCGCCATCATTTTGGGATTGCTGAAGATGTCCCAGGAGTTCCAGCGCAGGAAACGCCCCAAGTAGATCCCGGCGCTGCTCAACGCCGCGACGACGGCGACAAATCCCCAGCCCCACCAGCGGCCGAACTCGCGGCGCACGATCTCCTGCATCAGGAACAGGGAGGTCACACCCAGCAGCAGCCCGGTAAAGGAAAACCAGACCAGCATCATCACATCGTACCAGACCGGCAGGTCACGCCAGTTGCCTGCCAGGTGTTGAAAATCGGTGAGAATGTAGGGCGCGTTGGGGAAGAAGATCAGCCAAAAGAACGCCGCGACCGGAATGACGATGGAGACCTGCCTGCGGTTGAGCGTGAATGTATAGGTAAAGTATGCGATCATGAAGGGGATCCAGGCCAGGAACAGATTCCAGACCAGGAAGTGGTAATGAATGGTCCCACTGTATTCCGATCGAACGCGCCAGATGGCGACTGAAAAGATCGTCGCTCCCGCCAGCAGGCAGAACATTGTCAGGCGGTATTTGTTGTGGGAGAAGTAAACGAGCAGTCTTTGGTACACGATTGCCTCAGGAATTCCAACAGGATGGCATTGGTCTCATCCGGCTTTTCATAATGCGGAATGTGCGAACAGTCTTCGAGGATGTGAAACTCCAGGTTCGGAATGGCAGCCCGGAGATCCTTGCTGTGGCGCAGCGGGACGGTTCGATCATGACGTCCCCAGAGCAGCAGGACTGGTTTGTTCAGCGCTCCAACCTGCCGGTAGATATCGATACACGAGTCGATCACGTGGTTGCGGACCGTCGAGAGGATGGCGTTCCGAAATCCCCTGTATTGCACCTGGACCATATATCTTTCCACAAAATGTTCCACCAGCCTTTTGTTAAAGATATCGGAGGCGATGGTCCTGATGATACCGCCATTTCCTGCCAGGTTGAGCAGGGTCTCGCCGATGCCCGGCGCGGCCGCCACCCTGAGAATTCGCGAAAGGAACAAGGTTCTGGCTCCTGCCGGATCGATCAGGACCAGCTTCTCGACGCGCCCGGGATGCCTGGCCGTGAACGTGGCCGTGATGGGCCCACCCATGGAGAGACCGACCAGGCTGACGGGTTGGGTGATGTTCAGAGCGTTCAGCAGCTCGAAAAGCTGATTTACAAAAAGATCGATGTTGTAATCCGTATCCGGCCGGTCGGAGAATCCGCGCCCGAACAGGTCGTAGCGCAGTACGCGAAAACCTTGTTGAGTCAGGAACCGGAACGTGGGATCATAAATGTAGTATGGAACGGAAAAGCCATGAACAAGGATGACAGTCTGATCCCCGGTTGGATTGCCTGATTCGTAATGTGTCACGCCATCGGAAAGCTGCACGAAGGAACCATCTGTTAAACGGCGCGCTTCATCGTCCAGTTCCCGGGTCTCTGATCGAAAGGAATACATGAATTGACGGAGGACGTTGCATTGCAGCGTCTCAACAAAATGATGGCTTAGATTTTACCCAGCGCCCGCAGCACCCGCTCCGGCGTAAAGGGAAATTCGTTGATCCAGACCCCGGTCGCATCGTGGATGGCAGCGCCGATGGCCGGCGCAACCGTGAGGAAGGGAAGCTCTCCCATGCCGCGCGCCCCCCAGGGTCCGTTGGGATCGTTGATCTCCAGCAGCACGGTCTCAACCTTTTCCGGGATATCCCAGATGGTCGGGATGAGATAGGTGCTGAGCTGGTCGGTGAGGACGCGCCCATCCCGGGTCTTGTAGTCTTCGAGGATGGAATAGCCCTGGGCCTGGACCACGGCGCCTTCCACCTGGCCTTCGAGCAGGGCCGGATTGATGGCCTTGCCTACATCATCCGCGCAGACCAGGCGTACGAGGCGAACGTGCCCGGTTTCCGTATCCACTTCCACTTCGGCAGCCTGGGCCACGAAGGCATAGGCGAAGTTGGGGGTGGAGTAGCCGGTCTCCTTGTCGAACTGGTTCGTGTGCGGAGCCAGATATTTGAACTCACCGATGGCAGGACGTTCCTCCGCCTTCCACTTTTCCAGCGCGACCTGGGCCGCGCCGCGAATCGCATTTCCTGACATAAAGGTCATGCGCGAAGCAGAGACCGAGCCGGAATTTTCATGGATCGCCGAGTCCGATGTGACGAGTCGGACCTTCTCATAAGGGACTCCCACCGCCTCGGCCGCCATCTGCACCATGACGGTATGAGTGCCCTGTCCCACCTCGGCCGCATCGTGATGCAGGACGACGCGATCGATCTCACTTTTGCCGTGGATCTCGATCCTTGCCCAGCAGTTTTCCGGGTAGCCGAACGAGAAGCCAACATTCTTGAAACCCGCGGCAAAACCATGACCGCGGACGGTAGACGGTGAGCCAGGACGGTCCATGGCCTTCTGTTCTCGGTGCGAACTCCATCCAAACTTCTCCGCGGCCGCCTCGATGCACTGCACCACACTGACCGGGCTTGGGGAGGGCGTCCCAACGCCCATGCTATCGCCATCCCGCAGCGCGTTCTTCAAGCGGAAATCAACCGGGTCCATGCCCAGTTTTTCGGCAAGCTTGTCCATTTGCATCTCGGCCATGAAGAGAGCCTGGGGTGCACCGAACCCACGATAGGCAGCGCCCGGGACATTGTTGGTGTAGACCCCGTAGACATCGGTCCGGATGTTGGGCACGGAATACGGACCGCTGGAAGTGATGGTCGAATTGCCGAGCACCTTGTTGGATGTATACATATAGGCGCCGCCGTCCGCGATCATCACGTTCTCGATGGCGACCAGCTTGCCATCTTTAGTAGCGCCCCACTTGGCGCGGATCACGGATGCATGCCGTTTGCCGTGGCCGACGATCGATTCCTGCCGCGACCAGACGATCTTGACCGGGCGCTGCAGCTTCCAGGCTGCCAGGGCCAGCACGATCTGAACGGACATGTCCTCGCGCCCGCCGAACGCGCCTCCAATGGCGGGATAGATGATGCGCACATTTTCATTGGGCATGTCGAGCGCGTGGGCGATCTGGTGGCGATCCTCATGGGTCCATTGGCCGCCGCATTCCACGGTGATGCGTCCCTCTTCATCGAGGTACGCCAGCCCGGCCTCCGGCTGCAGGTAGGCATGTTCCTGGACCGGGGTGCGATATTCGCCCTCGACGATCACGTCGGCTTGGGCGAAACCTTCCTCGACATTCCCTTTACGGATCTTGTAATGTACGCAGATGTTCGAATCGCCGACGTACTCGTGGACGCGCGGCGACCCGGGTTTCATCGCCTCCTCGGCATCCAGGACCAGAGGCAGGTCCTCGTATCCGACTTCGATCAGCTTCACTGCCGCGGCCGCCTGGGCTTCGGTCTCGGCCACCACGACCGCGACCTGGTCGCCCATGAAGCGGACCACATCCGTTCCGGGCTTGCCGCCTTCCGCAATGGGTCCACACAAGACAGGCTGGTCCTGCCACTGCAGGCCGTACTCGTTGCGCGGCACATCCCTGGACGTGTAAACCGCCGCCACACCGGGCGCGGCTTCGGCTTTGTCTGTTTTGATCCACAGGACTCGGGCATGCGGCCGTGAGGCGAACAGGATCTTCATATGCAGCATGCCCGGGCGTGATAGGTCGCCGGAGTAGGGCGTTTCCCCTTTTACTTTGCCGCGGGCATCGATACGAGGCAGGGACTTACCAACGGTTGTCGTCATAATATTCTAAGTAGAATGGTTTGTACTGGATAGATACAGCGCATCAACGCTTGTAGCGCTTGACCTTGCGACCTCGTTCGGGCCGCACATCGGTCGGGCCATACTCCGGCGGACCGAACATTTTGTAAAGGAACCCATACAGAATGGACAGGATGCCGAAGATCACAATGGTGATGGTTAAGGCAAAGAACAGGTTGGCAATCAGATTATTTTGCCTCTCGAGGAAATCCCAGATCATCGATAGTCCACCCAGCCTTAGCAGGAGGGCAGGAATCTGGACCGTTCCCAGCCAGGTGAGCGGAATCGGCCAACCCCTGCGGACTCCATCATCGACCAGGTAGACGGCCGTTCCATAGGCCAGGATTGGCACAAGGACCAGCAGGATGCAGCCAATACCGCGCATGACCGGGTGGACCTCATTCCGATCTACCTTCGGCTTCGGCTTTTGATAGGAAGAATATCTGCCCATGCCTGTCTCTCTCTCTAAACCTGGGTTCCGGCGTCTTCAATGGCTTGCACGATTTTGTAATATCCTGTGCATCGGCATAAGTTGCCGGTAATTGCCTGTTCGATCTCATGCCGGGTTGGGTTGGATTTCTCCTCCAGCAGCATCGCCGAGGACATCAGGAAACCGGGCGTGCAGTATCCGCACTGCACCGCTCCATGCTCGATGAACGCCTCCTGGACGGGGTGCAGCTGTCCATCGCTTCCCAATCCCTCCACGGTCACGATCTCTGCCCCATGCGCGCGCGGCGCCGGGACGAGACAGGCCATGACAGCCTTGCCGTCCAGGTAGACCGTGCAGGCGCCGCATTCACCTTCGGCACAGCCTTCCTTGGTGCCGATCAGGTTTGCATCCTCGCGCAGCAGGCGCAGCAGCGTCTTTTCGTGACCGCTGGTGAAGGTGTATTTCTTCCCGTTGATCGTGGTCTCGATCGGCGAGGACGGAAATTCCTGGTACGTGTGAGCTTTCCCATTCAAGGGATTCTTGCCCCACAGCAGGATTGGCTCTGCCGGCATGCCGGCATGTTCCTGTCCTTCGCGGATCGCCTTCAGCCCGCGCAGCGTGCAGATGCGCACCATCTCACGGCGATAGGCAGCCGAGCCGCGGATGTCGTCGATCGGACGCGAGGCAGCCATGGCCAGCCGGGCAGCCTCTTCGAAGACTTCATCGCTGAGCGGCTTTCCGACCAGGTACTTCTCCGCCTCCTCGGCGTGGGCGATGACCGGCGTGACCGCTCCCAGCGTGATGGATGCCGATCTAACGGCGTCCCCATCCAGATCCAGGATGACCGCTACATCCACGACAGAGATGGCCTGGGCGCGGCGCAGTGCCAGCTTGAGGAAGATTCCCTTTGCCGTAAGCGGCATCGCCGGGAAGGAGATATCCACAAGCATCTCGTCCGGTTGCATGACCGTTTTGCGCACACCCTTATAGAAATCCTTCAGGGCAACCGTGCGCATGCCTTTTGTGGACTGCAGTGTGATCGAGGCGTTCAGGGCCATGAGTGGCGTGATCGTGTCGTTGGCAGGCGAGGCCGTGATGAGGTTGCCGGCGATCGTGCCACGGTTGCGGATCTGTGGAGCTCCGACCTCCCAGGCGGCCCGCGCCAGGGGATAGGCCCTTGCCCGCAGCAGCCGCGACTCAACACAGTGGTTGTGCGTGACCAGCGGCCCGAGATGGATGACATCATCCTCGTCTATGCTGATCTGGTCCTGGTCGGGGATGCGGGTGACATCCACCAGGGTTTCGATGCCCTTGCGCACACCGCGCTCCAGCTCCAGGATTAAATCGGTTGCGCCCGCAACAATGCGGGCGCGCTCACCCTCCTTTTCCAGGACAAGAAGGGCTTCTTCAATGGTGTTTACGTTGTAGTAGTTATTCCACATAGAGTCTCATGCTGTCATTGCGAGGAGCGCAGCTCGCTTCGGGCTCGTGCCCTCGCAATGACAAAATAGAATTTATCTTCCTGATCCAGTGACCGCCTCCGTCCGGCGGTTGTAGGTCTCCACGGCCAGCCTGGCCAGCGAAATGAGGTTGCGAATGGCGGCAGGGAGGCCGTCCTTATCCCCAAGGCTGGCTTCGACGTTAACCAGGGCGTGCCCGATCTGGTCGGAGAGGTCGAAAAAGGCGTAATCGAACTGGTAGATGGCCTGCAGCTCGGGCTCGTTGATCTTCACCGCATCGAACAGGCCAGCATAACCGCGCGGGGCTGTGGAGATCTTGTCGATGAAGGTCCGCAGCTGGATGGATGCCTTTTCCATGTCGTCGACGAAGGTAATCATGCCGTTGCTGACCATGTCGCTCTGCAGCTGGGAGGCGCGCTTCCAGTGCTCCTCAAAGCGGCGTGCAACGGTATCGCGCAGCATTTTGTCTGCATCGCGGCGGGTGCGCCGGTCGATGTAGCCACCCCAGCCCGGGATCTTGGCTGACAGTTTCGTGAACACGTCCTGCTGGCTGGTTACTTTCTCAAAAAATTGGTCCATAGGTGCCTCCTGCGAGGATATACGAGGACTGGAATATTTCGTCGCACCGGCCATTATAGCCTGAGTTGGAGATTATCAACAAGCAGACCAATTGCTTTTCGCTTTCATTCCTGGAATGCCGGCTGGATCATGTTTTACAAGGAAGGGAAAACCTTCGCAAGGCTTTTGCAGTTGAGGGTTATAATCAGGCAAACCCTTTTCTTATTCCGAGAAAAATGCATTCCGGATCGCTCCAGTAGATTTTTCTCGCGCAATAAAAAGAAATTTCAAATCGTCCGGCCTGCAGTGCCGGGCAGGAGGAACCAAATGACACTCGCTATGACATCCGATATTCAATCCCTCCTCGGAGACAAGGCTGAATCCCTGCTGGGTTTCGACTCGCCAAAGATCCCCAAGGAACGCCTGAGCTTGCCCGGTCCCGATTTTGTGGACCGTGTCTTTGCCCACTCGGACCGCAACAACCGCGTCCTCGGCAACCTGGCCTGGATGTACAACCACGGGCGGCTTGCCGGTACCGGCTACATGTCCATTTTGCCGGTGGACCAGGGCATCGAACACTCTGGCGGCGCCAGCTTTGCGAAGAACCCCGATTACTTCGATCCTGAGAACATCATCAAGCTGGCCATCGAAGGCGGCTGCAATGCCGTCGCTTCGACCTTTGGTGTGCTGGGCATGATATCCCGCAAGTATGCCCATAAGATCCCCTTTTTGGTCAAGATCAACCACAACGAGCTGCTGACCTACCCGAACAGCTTTGAGCAGATCCTGTTTGGCAAGGTCGAGCAGGCCTATGACATGGGCGCGGCTGCCGTCGGTGCAACGATCTACTTCGGATCCGATGACTCTCATCGCGAGCTGATCGAGATCGCCGAGGCGTTTGCCCTGGCCCACGAGCTAGGCATGGCCACCGTCCTGTGGTGCTACCTGCGCAATCCTGAGTTCAAGAAGGACAAGGATTACCACGTGTCTGCAGACCTGACCGGCCAGGCCAACCATATCGGTGTCACGATCGAGGCTGACATTATCAAGCAGAAACTTCCCGAGAACAACGGCGGTTTCCTTGCCCTGAACAGCGGCGGCAGCTCCTATGGCAAGCTCGACAAGCGCATCTACAGCGAGCTGACCAGCGACCACCCGATCGATCTGTGCCGCTACCAGGTCATCAACTGCTATGCCGGGCGGGCCGGTCTGATCAACAGCGGCGGCGCCTCCGGTGAGAATGACTTCGCCGAGGCCGCCGCGACCGCGGTCATCAACAAGCGTGCCGGTGGCCAGGGCCTGATCTCGGGCCGCAAGGCCTTTCAGCGCCCGATGGCGGAAGGCGTCAAGCTCCTGAACACCATTCAGGACGTATATCTGGACGAGAGCATCACAGTCGCGTAAGCGATTTAAATTTGAAGAGGCGGCTCACCGAGTCGCCTCTTTTTTGTTGGTGGATTTCTTTCAAGTGTTCCCTCTGGACAGCTAATCATCCGCGTCTGGTCTCTGGAAGAACCGAAATCGAGAATAATATTAATGCCAAGTGACAGCCCTCGGATGGCGACCTGCCAGAGCAGGCTTTTTATTGGAGAGCGCCTGTCATCGTGTTCAGGCGTCAGAATATCATGGCCAAATAAATTGACATGCCATTCATTCGATGTCAATCTTAAGGCAGACAGCTCATTTTCCAATTGCCTGGCCCGGGTTGTTTTTCCGGAACAGGGCACACCCACCATTAGATATAATGTTGTCATGATTTTCCTGAAATGGACGGATACAGCCAGTCCACTCCATCGTTAAGCAACCTGGGCTGGATTCGTCCGGTCTGAATAACTTGCAGGATTCAATAGAAGAGCAAAAATTGTAGCACTCCCGGAGGTTTAAGGAATACATATGCCTCAAGCAGATCAAGGGATTTCAAAAGATCGTTACAAGGTCATTCCTCGTAGCGGGATCTACCTGCGCCGCGGCGATACATACCTGCTCCTGAAAGGCGCGCCGACCAAGCGTCTGTGGGCCAATAAATACAATGGAATCGGGGGACATATAGAGAAGGGCGAAAACGCGCTGACCTCTGCCAGGCGCGAGCTGCTCGAAGAGACAGGCCTGACCGCCGAGCTGTGGCTGTGCGGTACGGTGATTGTCGATGCGGGGGAGACAGGCATCTGCCTGTTCCTCTTCACCGGGGAATGCCCGCAAGGGGAACCGCAACCCTCCCCGGAAGGACAGGCGGAATGGATTGCCTATGAAGCCCTTCCCGGGCTGCCCGTGGTGGAGGATGTGCCCGTCCTGCTTGCCAAGATCCATCATATGCAGCGCGGCGACCAGCCATTTTTTGCATGGTCTCACTATGACGAGGGGGAAAAGCTCATCGTTGAGTTTGCTGAATAAACAAATTTCCAGCTCGCAGCGATGCTGCAGAAATAATTAAAAGTGATCTCCTGCCGTTGCATTCCAGGAGCTCGTTTGAATCATGGCGCGCCTAGTTCCACCTTTTCAAGGTGATGGTAAATGTACTTCCTTTTCCCGCTTCGCTGGTGACATCCAGGGAGCCATGATGCTGCTCGATCACCTGGCGGGTGATGGCCAGACCCAGGCCGATCCCGTCGAAGAGCTCGTTGCCGCTCCTGTCCAGGTGGTAGAAACGGTCGAAGATGCGCGGCAGGTTTTCGGGCGAGATGCCGATGCCGTGGTCCTCGACGGCGACCAAGACCTTCGTCCCGTCCTGTCTGGTCCGTATCTCGACCGTCCCCCCGCTAGGGCTGAACTTGATCGCATTGTCGACCAGTGCCATGAGGGCCCGCTCCAGTGACTTGGCGTCGCCTGTTACGGGGAATACGCTGGTCTGGGGGATGAAGCGGAGCTTGATCTCCTTATCCCTGGCCCGTGTGGCGTACCGTTCTGTTACCTGGCGGGCGACTTCATTGATATCCACGGCCTGGAAGTCCGGGAGGACGAGCTCCATCTCCTGCAGGAACAGGATGTCATTGACCAGGGTCGCGATCTGCTGGACGTTGCGCGCCACCGTATCGATCCCGACCGTGAGCTGGTCGCCGGTCATGATGCCTTTTTGCAGGAGCTGGAGATAGCCGGTTGCCACCATGAGCGGTGATCGGATCTGGTGGGCCACGCTGCTCAGGAATTCACGGCGGGCCAATTCCTCTTCGGCCAGTTTTTGATAGGCTTCGGCCAGCTCGCTGGCGCGCATACGCAGATCGTCCACGGCCATCTGGTCGTTCTGTCTCAGCCGGTTGCTGATCTCGCTCACCATTGCCAGGGCAACGCTGGTACTGTTCTGGAGCACCTGGTTGAAGGCGGCTTTATCCAGCTCGAGGGCGGTCAGTTGGGTCTTGACCGTCACGGTGGCTGCCCGCGGCGCGTTGTGGATGAGTGCCATCTCGCCAAAGAAATCGCCCGGCCTGAGCGTCATCAGCAGGCGGACGTCGATGTTGTTGATGCTCTTGGTGACCGCCGCCTCCCCTTCGAGGATCATGTAAAAACGATCCTCGACCTCATTTTCGCGGCACAGTATCGTGCCCGGCTCATAGGTATGGATGCTGCTGTGAGCGATCAGTGCTTCGATCTCGTCCGGCCGGATGCCTGGAAAGGCACGAGGAATGATGCGGGAGGGGGCACGTCGGGTCGTCATGATGCAATTACCTGCTCTTGTACCCGATCATGCGCAGGAAATCCTTGCGCCAGGCGATGCCCTCTTCGTCCTCGATGCCCTGGGGAGAGAAGCCATCCACCACGCCGAGAATGCCGCGTCCCTGCTCCGTCTGGACGACGATCACTTCGACGGGGTTGGCGGTCGCACAAAAAATGCGCGCCACCTCCGGGATATTCTTGAGAGTGTTCAGGATATTGATGGGATAAAAACCCTCCCCCAGGAAGAGGATGAAGGAATGGCCGGCGCCAATGGCCTGGGCGTTGCGTTTGGCCAGGTCGATCATGGCCTCATCGTTGCCCGACCAGCGGATCAGGCACTTGCCGGAGGCTTCGCAGAATGCCAGCCCAAACTTGATTCCCGGCACGCTTGTGACGACGGCCTCGTGGATGTCCTCCACGGTTTTGATGAAATGGGACTGCCCCAGGATGAAATTCACCGGCTCAGGCTTTTCGATCTTGACGGTCTGGATGTCCATGGTCACCTCGCTGGGTTGGGGATTGTTTTGACTATGATACAACAAAACCGGCGTCGCTACACACCGAAAACATTATATTCTCAAAACAAAGTGGGCTGGCTGCCCTGCGTGCCGGGCAGCTTTTCGCCGCCTGCCACCCGGTGTGCCCAGCGGGTCGGCTCCGGCAGGCGGTATCCGGCGAGACAGGCCAGGACGAATTCAGTCGCATGCCGGACGTCCATCAGGTGGCCAGGGGAGATATAGAGTGGATTTGTGCGTTCCTTCGAGCGTAGGACCGTGCCAATCAGATTCCCGCCCTTATCGATGAGATCGGCATGATCGCCGTGCCGGGGTCCCACCTCTGCATGGTTTCCGTACAGGCGGGACTTGGCCACGCCGATGCTTGGGCGCTCCAGCCAGAGTCCCATGTGCGCGGCAATTCCCACGCCGCGGGGATGGGCGATGCCTTGTCCATCGAACATCAGCAGGTCGGGCTTGTGCTGCAGGATCTCCCAGGCTGCCAGGACGGCCGGTCCCTCCCGGAACGCCAGCAGCCCGGGGATGTAGGGGAAGACCAGGGGCGCATCCGCGGTCGCGGCCTCCAGCGGCGTAAGCTCCGGGTAACGGATCACGACGATCGCTGCCCGGGCCGCCTCCGGCTTGACGCTCACATCCACGCCACCGATGGTGGATACCGGCCTCCCATCCCACTTCAGGACGAGATGCTCGCGCATTTCTTTCTGGATGCGTATGGCTTCCTCAGGGGGGAGGTCCCAGGAGTGGAGTATTGGAGCCATTTATCTATCATACATCAGGGCCAGGAATTGCGGTGTATGAGAATCCACTTACCTCAAATAGGGGATTCTCCCCCTGTATCCCATCTCTTGCTGTGATAAAACAATAGGATGATGGTTAGAAATGGTCATGATAAGGGGTATATAGGCTTGTGCATTTTCCTTCTCACCTTGTGCTTCATGAATGCCTGTTCGCCCTCATCACATGCATCCAAATCCATTCCGGTAACATCCGCCTCCCTGCCGAACTTCGATCATATTGTGATCGTTACCTTCGAGAACAAGGACTTTCATAATGTGATCGGCAACCTGCTCATGCCTGTCTACAACGGGTATGCGGCCAATTACACATTGCTTACCCGGTACCATGCAGTCACCCATCCCAGCCTGCCAAATTACCTGGCCATGGTCGGCGGGGATACCTTTAATATCGATAGCAACTGCAAGGATTGCTTTATCGATGCGCCAAGTCTGCCCGACCTGATCGAAGCCAGCGGTCGCACCTGGAAGACCTACCAGGAGAACATGCAGACCCCTTGTGAACTTCAAAGCCAGGCGGGAAGCGAATACCAGCAAAAGCATAACCCGTTTGTGTACTTCAATTCGATCCGGCTGAACAAGGAGCGATGCGGATCGAAAGTGGTCCCCCTGGAGCAGCTTCAAAAGGACATCGATGCAGGCGCACTGCCCAGTTTTATTTTTATCACCCCCAATATGTGCAACAACGCCCATGACTGCAGGCTCTATCAAACCGATCTCTGGCTGAGAAGATTTCTCAACCAGATTCTGCCTGCACTCAAAAAGGACGGCTCAAAGTATCTGATTGTCCTCACCTGGGATGAAGGCCAGGATAACAGTTCCTGCTGCGGCCTGCCCGGGAAGGGAGGTGGCAGAATCCCGGTCGTGTTGATCTCGCCGCTCGTAAAAAAACACTTCCAGGATGCCACCCCCTATACTCATTATTCACTTTTGAAGACCATTTCCGAAGCATGGGGACTGCCGTATCTCGGACATGCTGCAGACCCGAACCAGTCGCTGATCCTGGCCCCCTGGCAGTAGATGTTAGAGAACCAGGACAATGCCGCAGGCAAGTTCCATGGCAAAGCTGGCCCAGTTGGCAGATGTGGAGGACTTGTCCACAAATATGGAGACCAGGCGAACCACGGCGATCGACAGGTAGGCAATTCCCAGGACTTGAAAGGCGACATGGCCCAGAAGAAAAGGAGACGCACCGATGGCAAGATACAGGGCTCCCATCGCGCAACGGATTTCGGTCACGCCCCGGCCGCCTTTGGTGAGCAGGCCTGTCATCGAGATGGCATTTTGAGGGGAAAACAGGGCATAGGCGCCTGCGATGATGGTGATGATGCAGGCAGCGTATTGAAGGTATTGCAGGATCATTGTTGAAGCTTCCTTTCGTAGAAGAGCAGTAATGTAGTTCCGTATTTGCGTTGTTCGATCTCTTGCAGGGTTTCGAGAACCAGCTTCTTGTATTCCCTGGGGTCGATCTGCACGATGACCCAGCCATCCTCCCCGAGCCAGCTCGGATCTTCGTCCAGCAGCTCGAGGGCCTTTTCCCACATTTCCTTGTATTGCGGAGGGGCGATGTAGATGTATTCGAATTGTGCGTCTGCCCCCTTGGAGAGCAGGGTGAACGCGTCTCCTCTGCGGATCTCCGACTGGCCGGAAAAGCCGCAGTGCTCCACATTGAATTTTATCGTTTCGATCGGTGCCCGGTTCAGATCGGTAAAGCGGACAAACTCTGCATCCCGGCTCAGGGCTTCGATGCCGATCGCACCCGTGCCGGCGAACATGTCCCACCAGCGCGAACCGGACACATCGCCCGCCAGGATGTTGAACAGCGCCTCCTTGACGCGATCAGTGACCGGGCGCGTGGTATCGCCCGGTACGGATTTCAATTTACGTCCCTTGGCCTTGCCGGCGATCACCCGCAGGGTCATTCGATACTGCCTCTTGCGGCCATCAGATTCCCGTGTGAGGCAATGACCGGTACAACACAACCCGTGCCGAGCAGGAAATGCCGGCCGCCGGTCTGTTGGATGGCGTCTGCGGCCTCTCTCCGTACCTCGACCGCGTCCTGGTAAACGATGGTTCCCTGGCTCATGCCGCCACAGGTGACACCCTTGAAGAGCTGCTGGGCCTGCGTGAGAGACGGAAAGGTCTCCCGGTCATGCCAGTTGACGATCTGGAAGGGAAGCTCGGATGCCAGCTCGAAGTGAACCTGCTGTCCATGTAAATGCAGCAGATTGCACCAGAGATCCCGGGCCGGCTC
>JBLMZU010000104.1:0-3145 GCA_050258995.1 Bacteroidota bacterium | reverse complement strand
GTGTAGCCTGTTGGTGCCCAGACTCGCTTCCCGAGCCAGCGCCAGGTGATTATCTGCATACTGGAAAGGAGCGGAACCGGACGGCGCATCAGGATCAAACCCCATCACGGCGGTTGAAACGGCATCGGCCACCACCGGATTTTTGCTGGCAATCACCAAGCCCGGTTGGACAGGGTTGTATCCCTGATCCCAGGCACCTGCTCCGCCTTCCACGGTTTTGATCCCATCCACGAGAGACAAATGGACTGGCATGGCAAGATTGAGATCGATCGCCACACGCGGCAGACGCCGGTCATACTCCGTGGATTCATGGAACGCGGACCGATGATTTTGGTTTTTGTCCCGGCGATACAGGCTGATGGGCGCCAACCCGATCAGGTTTTTCAGCGAAAGGGTCACTCCTGTCGTGCTGTGGCACTTCATTTTTGCGAACGAGATAAATGCGTCTGTTTCCTTCAGCGCGGCATTCATGTAAAAGACATCATAGATTTGTCGGCTTGGGCCGACCGGAAATGGCACAAAGTCGCCATACGGGGTGGGCATACAAAGGTCGACAAGCTGTGCGTTGACCCGGGCAGCCACGTCCGAATAGCCCCAGGCCTGGAATATGGCTTCGTCTCCCAGGCCATCCACGATCCGGATTTGCCCGGCACCGGCATCGATCAACAGCTCAGACAGGGCCTGTACCAGGGCGGGATGTGTGACGAAAAGCTCTGTCGCCGGTGCGGGAAGGCTGGCGTCTGACCAGGTGGTGCCAGTCAGATTGGGCTTGATCGTTACGCGGGCTCCAGGACGGACCACATCGGCCAATCCGCCAAGCTGCTGGAACATCTCCTCCAGCTTGTTGCGAAGTTGAGAGACTTCGTAAGTATCGATCTGCCCGATAGCAGCAGTGGCCTGGTAAGTGGGCGTGGCTGTCGGTGGAGGAACTGATGTGGTGGATGGAGCAGCCGTCTCGGACGGGGGCATCGCTGTGAACGTAGCCGGATAGGTTCCTGTTCCGGCAGGCCGCTCGGTCGGTAGGGCTCGAACCCCACATTGCTGTAGCACCAAGGAGAGCAATGAAATTCCCGATAACTTCAAAAATTGGCGGCGATTGATTGGTGTTTTCATGTTGTCGTGATTCTTTCTTGCGTTGAATCCTTTTCATTATTCAATGAAACTAAAAACGATGCGGGTGAACAGGCTGTCCGGTCTCAACCCGAGCAGAAGATGCCGGATCGCGTCCGGCACTTTTGATCTGGCCGGGACGACGTCCGCCAGGGAGCGCACATGCAATGAGCGCCTGGCCTGTTCCACCGACCAACCGGCTGGCAGTGGGCAGCGGATTTGAATCGTTTCACAAGCTGGCAGGTCGAAGAAGTTATCACTAAAGACTGTGTCCGCGCCGTCGAGCCAGAGCCAGACAAATCGGGCAAAGGCATTGGCTTTGAGCGAGATCACCAAAGTCTCGCCTTCCTGGGTTACATCCCAGTGCAGCTCAGGATTGGGGAAGACTATTTCTTTTTCTTTGGCAAGGAGCGCCGATCGTTGAGATAAATACTCCCCATCCTCGTATAACCCGGCCGTAAAGACCAGGTGGGTTCGACCATGTTTTTTTACGGCGCGCCCAAAATCAAATTCCCGCAGGCAGACGGCCGCGGTTGGTGAGATTTTTACTTCTTCCTGGCCTGTCTCGACCTTCTCTCCTTCCAAAGTTGCGAGGGACCAGCGCCACATCCCCTGACGGGGATATGGGTGATCGTTCGTCACAAAAACACGGATCCGGCTTCCCTGGTCCTCGATCGAAAGCGCCAGCGGGGCAAAAAAGTGGTGCGCCTCGTACTGCAGGGCCTTCCAGCGTCCCTCATAATCGATGCTGGCCCAGGACGTCACCGGCCAGCAGTCATTGAGCTGCCAGTACAGCGCACCACTGCAGCGCGGACGATTCCGCCTCCAGTGTTCCACGCCGATGCGTATGGCTTCTGCCTGCTGGATCTGGGTCAGATAGACCAGGTCCTGAAAAGATGCGGGGAGATGGAAGCGGCCGGTCAGATAATATAGGATTTTGTCGTTGCCGCCGATCGATCGCTGGTGATGAAGCATGACTGGGGAATCCATTTTCAGTTCTTGTGTACCTGCGAACCCGGTGATCGTTTCCAGGGCAGGTAGCGCTTCCAGGCCGAATTCGCTGGCGAAGCGGGTGAAGCGACGGCGATAGTAGGTGAACGGCTTGAGTCCGTGCCAGACCTGCCACAGGTGCGTATCCCCAAAGGCATCACTGTTTGTCTTATGCATGAACCTGCCGGAGGAGGGGGAGCTGGGCCAGTAAGGATGATCGGGATCGAGCCTGGCCACCCAATCCGGGAGCTGGTGGTAGAAGAACTGCTCACAGGCCGTCGTCAGGGACGCGTACCTCTTCCAAAGACCCCACATCACCTCGATCTCATTGTTTCCACTCCAGAGTGCGAGACAGGCGCGATGGCGCAGACGCCGAATTGCTTCCTCAATTTCCATTTTGACATTTGCGACAAAATCTGGCTCATCGAGAGGGTAGGCTGCACAGGCGAACATAAAATCCTGCCAGACGAGGATGCCATGGCGGTCGCAGAGATCGTAAAACATTTCGTCTTCGTAATAGCCGCCGCCCCAGACCCGCAGCATGTTCATATTCGCAGCTGCACAGTCGCTGATCAAGCGCTCGTAGTGTCCGGGCGTAAGACGTGTCGGGAACGAATCAGCAGGGATCCAGTCCGCGCCTTTGGCAAAGATGGGAACTCCATTTACCACAAATGTAAATTTGTTCCCCCATGCATCGGGATCCTGGCACAACTCCACGCGCCGTAAACCAACCTGGAACACCTGCCGGTCGAGACAGCACCCATCGCTCATCAATGCAACCCGTGCCTGATATAAGGGCTGTGGGCCCAGGCCATTGGGCCACCACAATTGCGGTGAGTCGACATCCAGGATCAAACGGGCCGGTGCGCTGTTTTTATTCACGACCATTTCCGTTCGCTGAATATGACCATCTGGATGTGCGAGGATGAGCTGTACGGCCACGTTTTGACTGCTCCACTGTTCCACCTGGACGGTGGCGATCAGTGAGACGATTCCATTTTCGTGCTGCTGTTGAACGTGTACATCTCGGAGTCGTGCCGTGGAG
>JBLMZU010000103.1:0-4710 GCA_050258995.1 Bacteroidota bacterium | reverse complement strand
GGATAGTCGCCGACGGGGAACAACGCCCTGGCGAGCTTCTCCTGTGTAAGCACATGCAGGACATAGGATTGGTCCTTGTTACGATCCACTGCCCGCCGGAGCTGCGAGCCGGCCTCTGTCTTTTGGATCCGCACATAATGCCCGGTCGCCATATAGTCCGCGCCGAGGGCCAGCGCGTGCTCGAGCAGGAACGTCCAACGGATCTGGCGGTTGCAGACCAGGCAGGGATTAGGCGTCTCGCCGCGCGCGTAGCCGTCCAGAAAATATTGCACGACTGTCCTATGAAAGACATCCTTGGCGTCCACGACATAAAAGGGGATACCGAGCTTCGCGGCCACGCGCCGCGCCTGGCCCATGGAATCGGGCGTACAGCAGCGGTTGGAGTCCTCCTTGCCCGGCTCGCTCCACAGGCGCATCATCATGCCGATGACCTCATAGCCTTGTTCCTTGAGCAGGGCGGCGGCAACGGACGAGTCCACGCCTCCAGACATGGCGACGACAACTTTAGTCATGGGAAATAAGTAAACAGGTAAACATGTATGTTATTTGGATAAGGTTCTGGCTTTCACGACCAGGCCGGGTAATGTATTTAAGAAGGCTCCCACATCTGCAGGCTGGGTGTCCTTCCCCAGCGTCACTCGCAGGGACCCCAGGCCCCAGTCACGGGTCAGACCAATGGCATTCATGACTTCGCTGGGCTCGGGGTTACCCGTCTTGCAGGCAGAACCGGATGAACAGGCAAAACCGGCCGCATCCAGCAAGGTCAACAGCAGGTTCCCATCCACATCCTTGAAGGCAAAACTGGCATGATGAGGGAGACGTATTTCCATGTCCCCGGTCAGGCGCGACTCCGGGATGGTTTCCAAAACCGTCCCGATGATCTGATCGCGTAGAGGCTGCACATGAGAAGCGCGCTGCTCCCGCTCTTCATTCGTCAGGCGCAGGGCTTCCGCAAAACCGACGATGTATGGGACATTCTGAGTCCCCGCCCGCAGACTGAACTCCTGTCCCCCACCTGTCAGATGTGGAATGAGCGGCGTCCCCTTGCGGACATACAGCACGCCGACGCCTTTCGGACCGTAGAACTTATGGGAACCAAGCGACATCATATCCACGCCCAGCGCCTGGACGTCGACGGGCAGATAGGCCGCGGCCTGGACCGCGTCGGTGTGGAAAAGGATGCCGTTCGCTTTGCAGACCGCGGCGATCTCACGGACCGGGTTGACCGTCCCGATCTCGTTGTTGGCATACATTACGGAGACGACAACCGTGTCGTTACAGATGGCCTTCGAAACAGTGTCCGGTGTGACTCTCCCGCGTTCATCCACATCCAGCCACTCGGCCCGAAAACCTTCGTACTTTTCAAGATTCTTCATTGTCCTGGTCACCGCGGGATGCTCGGCCCGGGAGGCCAGGATCCATTTTGCACCGGTCTTCTCGCGCATGGCATAGGCCGCGCCGCGCAGCGCCAGGTTGTCCGATTCGGAGCCGCAGGAGGTGAAGATGATCTCCTCCGGACGGCAGTTCAATACATACGCGACTGTCTCCCGCGCCGACTCGACCGCAGCTTCGGCAGCCAGTCCATAGCGGTGGATCGAGGAGGGGTTGCCAAAAGATGTGGAAAAATACGGCGTCATCGCCTCCCATACGCGCGGATCGACCGGAGTTGTAGCAGAATAGTCCAGATAAATCATAGAAAATGATTATAACCGCAGGTTTCCTGGCCGTAGGAAATTTGGGGGAAACACGTATATGAATCATAGGGAAAATTCAAGTAAAATACCCGCTCTCGTTGAAAGGAGTATGAATGCTTAAAACTCGATTAATGAAAGTGCAAATGATTCTTGCACTGGGAGCCATCCTGCTTGCCGCCTGTGGAGCAGGGAACGCTCCACAAGCCACACCGACCGCCGTCAGTGTGGACCAGATCCAAACATTTGCCGTGTCAACATTTTCCTCCGCTCTTACCATGACAGCCGCCGTAATGCCGACTGATACACCCGCTCCGACACAAACCTCTCTCGCCACGATCCCGGCGCTGCCCACCACCAGCGCCGGCGGAATCCCGGTGACCGGAACAACACCCGGCGCGGCAGCCGGAGGCGTGGCAGCCACTGCCTCCTGCTACGGGCTCACCTTTGTGAGCGATGTGTCCATCCCAGATAATACCCAGATGGATCCCGGCAAGACCTTCACCAAGACCTGGAAGGTCCAAAACTCCGGCTCGTGTGCCTGGGAGGCCGGTTTCAAATTCCAAAACACAGGCGGAGAATCCATGGGTGCCAGCGCATTCTCCCTGCCCAAATCGGTCGCATCCGGCGAGACCTACGATATTTCCGTGCCGATGACCGCCCCTGACAAAACAGGAACCCTGCGCAGCAACTGGAGAATGTCCAACGCCAGCGGGCAGTATTTTGGCGATGAGGTCTATGTCACCATTGTGGTCGGGAATGCCGGCGCTCCCGCAGCAACGAACACGCCTGAAGGAACACCCTCCCAATAATCCCAGCGATTGCTGTAGCGGCAGATTTTCAGACAATCAGCCGGCCCTGTAATATCAGGGCCGGCTGATTATTTTCCCTTCCACCGATTCCCAGTTCCGAACGAAATCGAAAACACAGCCGGGCATATAACCTGGGAACTTTTCGCTGGATAATCCCGTATCATTGGTAATCGTGGAGTTGCGTTTTAATTTACGTAGATCAATGGCAGGTGAGAGGTGAAACTTCCAGCCTACAGGGCAATTCTTTTCCTCCTGAGTGCATCATTTCTGGCAGCCTGCAATGGCGCCGCTCCAACGCCTGTGATCAGTCCCACCCAGGCAACGGAGACCGCTGTCCCTCAAATGGTTGTGTCAGCATTCACTGAGACAAATACAGCCATTCCTGTATCTTCTCCCACTCCCATCGATGTTTCTACGGCTCCACCATCCCCACGGCGATTGCTCCCCACCGAAGAGTCCAACCCCATTCCCGGTGGGATCGTTTATTACCATTTTGTGGACCTCTCTGCATTTGCTCCGCCGCAGGGAAGTGTGATGATCCTGCCGGATAACCTGGTCCTTGCGCCAACACAACTTGATCAAGTCTCTGGCTCGGATGTCACTGCTGATCTTCGAAGCGCGTTGCAAGCCGTGCTTAAAGACAGGCGCAATGATTGGTTTAGCGACAAATTGCAGATCAGCCAATTAACCTTCGGCGGCGGGCATGCAAATCTGGTCCTGGAAGGGGAATATTATGCGGTAGCGCCGATCGTGTTGACCGCCGCCCGCGCCCAAATTCTTATGACCCTGTTTGCGAATCCCGCTGTCCAATCTGCCAGGGTAACGATCAACGGGGACACGATCGCCAACATCGCCATCAGTAACAGCATGGACGCCAAACCCGTCGACTATACCTACACCCGCGCCGAGATCGAAACCTTCATGGCAGGCAGTGCTTATACACAGCCCTGAATAGGAAGATGAAATGGGATCAAAAGACCTCCAGGGTCCCGCGGCGCTTGGCAACCACTTCAAAGACTGAGAACAAAATATAGCCCAGGAGAGCATACAACAGCCCGATCCCCAGCTCGCCAAGCAGCAGCCATGAAACCTGTGACAGGGAGGCGCCGCTCACCAGCAGCCGGGCCGCCGCGATGCCACGCGTCAGCGGCAGCCAGTAGGAGACGGACTGCACCCAGGCAGGCATCTGGCTGAGCTGCACGTTCGCCCCGGAAAAGATCAGCAGCAGGAAGTATACAAAGTTATTTACAAACATCACATTGACGGTGATCAGCGCCAGGCAGCCGAGCAGCAGGCCCAGCCCGCACGTGCTGATGGTCGTGATCAGGATCGTGAGCGCCAGGGCCGGGATGTCGGTGTGGGAGAGATCCAGTCCCATCAGGATCACGCCCCACAGGAAGGCGATGACTACACCCAGGGCGCCATCCATGATATTCATGAAAGCCCGTCCCAGAAAGACAACCAGTCGGTTGGCAGGCGTGCCAAAGATATAAGCCAGGGTGCCGCTGTCCCGGTCGCCGCCGATGGACATGGTCATGCCGTAGATGCCGCTGACCGCTGCGATCTGAAGGGCATTGCCCACAATGTAAAAGGTGGAATGCCCGGGCCCGCTGGCAAAGGTCCCCAGGTAGACAAAGAAATACATCTGCGCCAGGGGCATCAGGATCTTGGATGCCAGGTACTGGCTCGGGCGCATCCAGTGGAAGAGGGCAATGTAGGAAAGATAAGCACCCTGCCAGAAGAGACGAAAATTATCGGTAAAGGTTTTCATCATTTATTCCAGTCCAAGGGTTGCGTCTGCACGGACCTTGTAAAGCATGTACCGGAACAGCCTGGAGGCAATGAGCAGGTCAATGATCGAGAAAAGCAGCAGCATGCCCCAGGTGAAGAGGGTCTGATTCACAGGCGCGGCGCCGGTGGATGTCCCATGCAGGGCGACCGCGGCCCAGTATGGCGGGAGCAGCCAGGAGATCGGGGTCGTCCAGCCGGGCAGCAGGGCGATCGGGAAGAGAAAGCCGCACAGGATGTAGACCGGGAATTCCATGGCATTCTGCCAGGCCCGCACGCCCGGATTCATGACGAAGATCGGCGCGATGACCAGGCCAAAGCTGATGAACGCGATCACGGCCAGTATCACCGAAATAAAAAACAGGAACGGCTGCTGGACATACAGGGAACAACCGAAGGCATAGGCAGCGATCAGGTAG
>JBLMZU010000102.1:0-14143 GCA_050258995.1 Bacteroidota bacterium | reverse complement strand
GCCATTGGTCTGACCCGTGACTGGGGCCTGGGGTCCCTGCGAGTGACGCTGGGGAAGGACACCCAGCCTGCAGATGTGGGAGCCTTCTTAAATACATTACCCGGCCTGGTCGTGAAAGCCCGAACCTTATCCAAATAACATACATGTTTACCTGTTTACTTATTTCCCATGACTAAAGTTGTCGTCGCCATGTCTGGAGGCGTGGACTCGTCCGTTGCCGCCGCCCTGCTCAAGGAACAGGGCTATGAGGTCATCGGCATGATGATGCGTCTGTGGAGCGAGCCGGGCAAGGAGGACTCCAACCGCTGCTGCACGCCAGATTCCATGGGCCAGGCGCGGCGCGTGGCCGCGAAGCTCGATATCCCCTTTTATGTCGTGGACGCCAAGGAAGTATTTCGCAATACCGTTGTGCAGTATTTCCTGGACGGGTATGGGCGCGGCGAGACGCCAAACCCCTGCCTGGTATGCAACCGCCAGATCCGCTGGACCTTTCTGCTCGATCACGCCCTGGCCCTCGGTGCCGAACACATGGCGACCGGGCATTACGTCCGGGTGCGGGCGGCAGAAGATGGCTATCAATTGCTGCGCGCCGTGGATCGGAACAAGGATCAGTCATACGTTCTTCACGTGCTGACCCAGGACAAACTCGCCAGGGCCTTGTTCCCGGTGGGTGACTACCCCAAGCCAGAGATCCGCCAGATCGCTGAAAAGTATGGGCTGCCCACGGCATCCCGGAAGGACTCGCAGGATCTATGTTTCCTGGCGGGCGAGGATTACCGCAACTTCCTGCAGCGCAATGCGGCCGGCCTGCTGCAGCCCGGCAGGATCGTGACCCGCGATGGACAGTCGATTGGCGAGCATACCGGCCTTGCCAACTATACGATCGGCCAGCGCAAGGGACTCGGGGTCGCTTCCCCGGTTCCGTTGTACGTGCTCGGGAAGAATGCGCACACCAACACCCTGGTGGTCGGCACGCAGGAGCAGCTTGGCTCGCGTGAGCTGACCGCCCGGGATGTCAACTGGGTGAGTGGCAA
Organism: Bacteroidota bacterium; assembly: GCA_050258995.1. Lineage (GTDB taxonomy): Bacteria > Chloroflexota > Anaerolineae > Anaerolineales > Villigracilaceae > Defluviilinea. Next base: position 13,109 of record JBLMZU010000102.1, on the reverse strand, counting down.
GGCCCCTGACGGTCCTTTCCGCGCCGAGGTCAAGATCCGCTATACCGCACAGGAAGCCTGGGCGTGGGTCACGCCTACAGAGAATGAGCAGGTCAACGTCCAATTTGACGCGCCGCAAAGGGATATTACATCCGGGCAGGCAGCAGTCTTCTTCGATGGCGACCGCCTGCTTGGCGGCGGGATCATTCTTTAATGACTGCGCATAGACAGTAAGAACAGAATTCCGATTTCAGGAGGTTAAGAGGCAATGACAATACCGGCTGTACTTTTCTCTCTCCTCCTTGCGTTATTTTATGGGGTGCTCTACCACTTGATCCGTGATGGGGGCTTCTGGCGGCTGCTCTTGTTTTGTTTCCTCAGCATCATTGGATTTACCCTGGGATATCTGTTCGGACTGTGGCGCGGCTTGGTCTGGCTGCCGTTGGGTACGATCAACCTCGGGGTATGTACGGTGGGGTCCTTCCTGATCCTTCTTTTGGGGGACTGGCTGACCCTCTTCAATAGCGGCCAGGAAAGCAAGGTATAATCTCCGCCTGACTTTTTTGGCACTGGAAGACCAACAGGAGCCTTGCGAAGGTTTTCTGCCGAAAATCAAACTACATGGTGAGAAAGATATGAACTTAATTCATTCCTTAATCGATTTTATTCTTCATCTGGATGCAAAGCTGGCGATGATCATCACCCAGTATGGTGTATGGACGTACGCCATACTGTTCTTTGTGATTTTCATGGAAACCGGCTTTGTGATCACACCCTTCCTGCCGGGAGACTCGCTCTTATTTGCAGCCGGATCCTTTGCTGCCAGGGGCTGGCTGAATGTTTGGGTGCTGCTGATCCTGTTGTCGGTTGCCGCCGTCCTGGGCGATACGGTCAACTATTGGATCGGACACTACATGGGCGACCGGGCTTACAACGTCAAGTGGATCAAGCGCGAATATCTTGACCGCACCCATGCCTTTTTTGAAAAGCACGGCGGCAAAACCATCTTCCTGGCCCGCTTCGTACCCATCGTCCGCACGTTTGCACCGTTCGTGGCCGGCATGGGGAAGATGTCCTACTCCTATTTCTTTTCCTATAATGTGTTGGGCGGAATCACCTGGGTTCTCATCTTTACCCTGATGGGATATTTCTTTGGGAATTTGCCGTTCGTCCAGAAAAACTTCGAGCTGGTGATCCTGGCGATCCTCCTGATCTCGGTCGTTCCGATCGTGTATGAGTTCATCAAGGCACGGCGGGAATCGAAGGTGGAGAAAGCCAGCCGTGATAAGGCAAACGTCGATAACACAAAGGAAATCGAGACGCCGTAAGGCGTCTCTTTTTTAGTGAGTCAGCAAAATGAAATGGCTGGCGATCCTCTTCACACTCTTCATCCTTCTGGTGATCGTCCTTGCTGACGCAGGAATCCTGGCTCACTATGTCGGCTTTCTGTATGATTTTCCCTTCGGCGACAAGCTGGGGCATTTCATTCTGTATGGGATCCTGACCCTGCTCATCGACCTGGCTTTGTTTCAATCGCTTCCGGGCCAAAGCCCGGGCCGGATTGCCGTTAAGTGCGGCCTGGTCCTGGCCCTGTTGATTGGTCTCGAAGAACTCTCACAGAGGAACTTTTCCAGCCGGACGTTCGATCTCGTAGACCTGACGTTCAGTTACCTGGGCGTCGGATTCTTCTCTTGGCTTGCGCTTCGAATCAAAAAGGGGCAGGCTTGAGACCTGCCCCAGGAGATTATTTGGGCTGAAGGACTAAATTTCCCTCGGTGTTCTGCGTGGTGCTTTGCTGGTCCCACAACATTGGATAATATTGGATCTTCACCCACAGGGGAATCATATCGTCGTAGTGGGGATTGTACGCATGGCCGGACTGGCCCGTGGTATGGACCGTCAACGAGTTGTTGAAGTTCGAGAGGTCGTAGATCGCCCGCATCGACGGGAGGTCGGTGACCTCGTAGCTCTCTGCAGAATACCAGGAGGTGGCATTAACGATCGCCGCGCCGCCGCTCGTGGAGAAGGGGCCGCGGTTGAAGAGCGACTCGATCCATCCAACCCCGGAGGTGCCGAGCGTCCCATTGCGGAACGTGGAAGTATGCAGTTCGCCCCAGCTCCACTTGGACATATCCTTGCCCATGCGGGAGTTGAGCTCCGCGACCGCGTCGGAGAATGATTTCGCGATCATATCATCCCGGGTCTCGACTTTGTCCTTCGTTGCTTTGTCATCCCAGAAGGAGTTGTCCGGTTCCTGGACCAGATTGCGCATCACCTCATCCCAGCGCGAACCGTTCGAGGGCCAGTATTTCTTCGGAAGATCATCCTGGAAGGTATTCTTCAGCAGGTTGCGCCAGAACGCCTCGAACAGGGCAGCGGGCGCGGAATCGGCTGAGGCCTGGAAATCCCAGTTCTTGAGCAGATCACGCGCCGGCTCCAGGTCGGATGCGATTTTCGCATCCAGGATCAGCGGCATAAGTGTCGCCGCGTTTGCATCATAATTATCGCCCTGCATTTTTTGAATGTAGGCAGAATCGATCTTCCCCGGGGCGTTCTGGATCATATCCACGATGCGCTGGGCACGGAAGCCATAATCCCAGTCCGCGGTGATGAAGTTGGGATAATCAGACGGCGGGACCTGGTTGTTGGCCGTTGCGATATAGCCTTCCGATGGGTTGAACGTGTAAGGCAGGTCTTCAAAGGGGATCAGGCCGGTCCATTCATACTCATCCGTCCAGCCAGGAACGGGCAGCGTGCCGTCGCCCTTGGCACGAATGGGAATATCGCCCGGCATCTGATAGCCAATATTGCCGTCGACATCGGCGTAGAGCAGGTTCTGCGCGGGCACGTGGAAAGCCTTTGCAGCTTCCCGGAACTCCTGCCAGTTTTGAGCCCGGTCAAAGCCCCAGACGGCCTGGAACGGGGTGGACGGAGACAGCGCCGTCCATTTTAAGGCGATCACATAATGTTCGGGAAGCTGGATGCCGGCCTTTTCCTTGAAGGCCGTGAATTCCTTGTCCTTCGGGTCTCCCTGGTCCTTCAGCGGGCCGTAGGAGTCGGAGATCACCGGCCCGTGGCGGGTCAGCCTGACGGTTGTCTCCACCGGCTCGCCGCCTACCACGTTGATGGTTTCCTTGCGGGTCTCAAAATCGACCCATTTGCCGTTGACTTCGTACTGGTTCGGGTTGTCGGGATTGACCTTTTCGATGTACAGATCCATCACATCCGGCCCGGTATTGGTCACACCCCAGGCGATGCGGTCGTTGTGACCGACGATCACACCGGGAACGCCCGCAAATGAAAAGCCAGCCACCTCAAGCGGGCAGGCCTCGCTCTGGGGCATGCAGTGCAGGCCGACCTGGTACCAGATCGAAGGCATCTGGATTCCCAGGTGCGGATCGTTTGCCAGCAGAGGCTTGCCGGTCGCCGTCCGTGAGCCGGAGACCGCCCAGGAGTTCGACCCGATCCCATCGTCCTTCGGGCCCAGGAATGCATCCAATAGAGCCACTTTATGAGCAAGCGGTTGAAGGTCCAGGGTTGAAAGTTGAAGGTTGGAATCAACCTGTGAAGTTGAACTCTTCAGCTGGTTCTCCCCGATCTTGTTGACGATGACCGGGTGATCTTTTGGGTAGGGCGGGAACAGCTCGGCGACCTGCTCGGGCGTCAGCGTCTTAAGCAGGACGGCGCGCTCGATCTCCTCGTCCATGTTGCCGCGCAGGTCCCAGGCCATGGCCTTGCCCCACGTCAGGCTGTTGACCGGGGTCCAGGGCTGGATCTTGTAATCGGGGCTGAGCAGGCCAAGGATGGCATATTCGAGGCTGGCAGTTGTCTTATCATGATCCCTGAGGTAGGCATTCACGCCCTCAGTATATGAATCCAGGATGGCTTTTGCATCAGGGTCCAGGGCTGCATATTCCTGTTCTGCCACCTGTTTCCAGCCGAGCGTTCGCAGGAAGGTATCCGTGTCCACCTGGCCCTTGCCGAACATTTCGGACAGCGTGCCCGAACCGATGTGGCGCCAGACGTCCATCTGCCAGAAGCGGTCCTGGGCGTGGACATACCCCTGGGCGAAGAATAAATCATGCTGGCTGCCGGCGTAAATATTGGGAATCCCCATTTTGTCACGGTAGATGTTGACCGGACCTTGCAGTCCCTCGATCTGGATCTGTCCCTCGGTCTGTGGAAAGGATTTCGGTGCGACCGTGTTTGGCAGGTATCTCTTAAAATAGAACGCCCCCGCTGCTCCTGCGATCAACAGGAGAATCGCAATCACTCCCAGCCCTTTTAATAGAAAGACACCAATTTTTCTCATTGCTCCTCCGATGAAACATTCGGCGATACGTAGGTAGAACACAGATTCACGAAAAAAGAGACGCTCCTTCTTGAACGCCTCTTTCTTTCTTCCTGACCCCGGCGATAACAGCCGGGATGATAACAAATACTATTTGATGTTCCCCAGAAATCTTGGGAACCAGTACCACAGCAGATCCGCGGCGGGCTTGCCGTGTACGGAGGCAGACTTGTCCTGTAGCGCCACCGGCATGAAGTAGCCGCGGCTCACCAGCCCGTTGACCCAGGTGCGGCCATTGATCGCATTCAACATGGCATCGTAAATATCGGTCTGTTGCTGGAGATCCAGGTTGACCGTGCTGATGTCGTCCTGGGGACGATTGAGGGCGGTCCAGTCATAACAGCCGCCGTTTCCGTTGGGGATGCAGCCGGTTGCCGAGCTGGTTGAAGATGGATAGGACAGCCCGATGATCACCGGCTTGTTGATCTGCTGCTGGATGGGAAAAACATTATTATCCAGCAGGTTCCCGGCTTCGGTGAGCAGGTCGGCCTTGTTGGGCGTGGCCGAGTCACTCAGCTTGGCGAACCATAACAGATACAGGCCGTCGACATCCGTCAGGATATTGACCGGCGCGGCGATATCCGTGTTGGTATAAGGCAGGGCGAACAGGACGGTGCCGCGAAAGTGCTGGCGGACCTCGGCGATGATATTCTTCCAGCGCGCCTCCGCGTCGGCCGGTACGCCGCTGGGGCTGCCGTCTGCAAGCGTGCCGGCGGGGAGGGCCGGCGCGACCCAGTCTCCGCCGATCACCACAGCCTGGGCACCGGTCTGGGTCGCCAGGTCCGCGTAATGGACGGCGAGGGCCCGGTAGTGATTGAACCAGTTGTCCCACCAGCCGGCATCCCGCGGCGCGGATGCCCAGAAGTCGTCTGCCGTGGTGGCGAAGCGCGCCTGCGGGAACAGCGCTGTGTTCAGGTTGATCGCTTTGGCCTGAGAGACCATGTTGACCGTATCGGACCAGAATGCATCATGCCCTGGCGCCTGGGAGAATAGAAGTGGATTGGATTGGGAATAGGTCCAGGTGGGAGTCAGGAACACCCAGTTCGAGCCGATCGCCTGCACGTTCTGCAGGGCCGGTGCATTGAACTGTGGGTTGTTGGGGTCGTAATAGGACTGGTATTCCACGCCGGCATAAAAGCCGGTCCCGCGCGAAGGGATATCTGTTGCAACGATGGTGGGGCTGGCCATTGTCTGCGGCCACATCCACTGGCTGACGTCGTCTTTTAAATCCTGTGGTGCGAGGCTGGCAGTCACCACACGCCCGCGTGCATTCTGACCGGCGGTCTGTGCATCATCTGCCGAGCCGCACTGCGCATTCCGGCAGTAGCGATACCCGAACGAGCCGAGGATGTTGAGCGGCCCGTACAATTTATAGGCCCACTGGTTGTTCCCCTTGGACCACATCGGGATGGGTGGCGTCCAGCCAAAGGAATTGAACTGGATGTAGATACTGTCGCTTGGCGGCGTATCCGACGGGACGCTGACTTCGAAAAGGATCGGCGCATTCGGTCCCGCCTGCCAGGACTGGACGGTATCCTCCACATTCATGTTGGTCGCGGGAACGATCAGGTTGCGGGTCACGTACTGGCCGGCGGAATTGAACTCCGAGTTCCAGAAGCCGTCGCCCAGCGTGTATTTGTATTCGATGTGCGCGCCGGCAGGCAGGAACAGTGATACGGAATAGCGGCCGTCCGGCAGCGGAGTAAGGACCGGCATGCGGTCTGCCACGGTGCTCAAGCCACCTTGCAGGTCGCCGAACGTGTTGCCAAGCTGAAGGAGATTGCCCGCCAGCCGGAGCGGCACGCCTTTTTGCGTGGAATCCGGTACGGACACCGTAAAAATGACGTTCACCAGCTGGGCGGGTTTCATCGAGATCTGGACCGGCGTTGCCTGGTTCTCCGCGATCGCGGCGCCCTGCTGGAAGGTCTGGTAGGAGCCATCCAGGGCATAAGCGACCAGGTTATGGGAGCCGCCGCGCAGTCCATCCAGCTCGAAGCGCCCGGCAGAATCGGTCAGCGCCTGGACTCCACCGGCCGTCACCAGAATATCGGGGATGGGTCCGCCTGTATCCTGGTTGACCACAGTCCCGAAGATGTTGCCTGAGTAAGTATTGACCGGTTTATCCGACCAGCTGTTGACGGTTTCCACGATTTGCGTTGGACCATTGATGAAAGCCATGCGGTAGCGGATGGGCACATCCAGGTTCGTGTCTTCGGCAACATTCGCCGGGCCGCGCCTGACATAGTGGTATTTGATGACGGCCTTATCGGGGATGGCAAGCTGGGTTGTGTAGGTGATATTGTCCACCGCGGTCATTTGATAGTCAACGGGGTTGAGCGCAAGGCCGGTGATCTCATCGACCACGCTGATGGCGAGCACCTCATTGGCCTGTAACGGCTCAGGCAGGCGGACGGTGAAGGTCACTTCCGCACGCGGCATGGGGGTGGCGGTCGGGCCGACGGGGAGGGGAGTAGTTGGGGAACCAGGGAAACCGGGGAAGGAGGTCGGCCACTTGAAGAGGGTGATCGCACAGGCCTGGCTGGCCAGCGCCAGGATCACGATCGCCAAGAGAATGCGGCGCGAGTAAAGGGTCCGTGATTTCATTTTTCTCCTCGATGCTTCCTGAGTGGTCGGGCTTCCGTTAAGACGTCTCTTCAGCAGTCTCTTCGGTAGTCTCTTCAGCCGCCATGTTCCTTTTGCGCGCGGCGTACGCCAGTTGGCTCATTCCGATACTGATAAAGTACAAAGCGATCATGGGGAGCATGACCAGCGACATGTTGATCGGGTCGACGGTCGGAGTGACGGCTGCGGCGATGATCGCGATGATGACGACCGCCAGCCTCCACTGCTTCAATAAGATCTGGGGTTTGACAAAGCCAAGACTGGTTAGAACATAGATCACGAGAGGAAATTCGAAAAAGGCGCCGATCCAAAGCATTAGACCGGTGATAAAGCCAAAGTAATCCTTGGCTGCCCAATCCGCTTTAATTGCAGTGAAGCCAGACAGGAATACCAAAGCAGGCGGGATCAATATAATATAAGTAAATGCCATCCCGGAGAGAAACAGAAGTACGGCAACGGGAATGCCAAAGAGCGTATTCTTCTTCTCGCGTGAATTCAATCCCGGCGCGGCGAACAGCCAGATCTCAAAGGCAAGATAGGGGAATGCAATGGCGATCCCGCTGGTCAGGGCGACGCGCATAAAGACCCCTAATTCTTCGGTGACCTCAATGGCCTGCAGCTTATCCAATCCGCCCACAGGCTCAGCCAGGAATGCCATGAGGGGTTTGGCAAAGTAAAACGAAATTCCCACACAGATGGCCAGGGCAATGAGCATGCGAAACAGGTGGATCCGCAAGGCTTCAATATGCTCCCAGAAGCTGGCGCGCGCATCTGATTCTGTGGCAAGGTTGGAAAAGGTATCCAGAATGGGACGATCCTCCACGTCCGTATTCAGGAATGCAATGCTTTTTTTGATCATCATGAAAGGCCAGACGATGATCCTGAAAAGCGTACGGAATGGCCAGGTGATCACCCGCCAAAAGGATTTGAAAAATTTCTTCATTCGTTTCCGGAGTCCGTGTTGTCGGCTGGGGATGGCGGTTCAGGGGAAGCAGGGGCCGGCGGTTCCACTTTGGGGGAGTCCGGTGCAGGGGGGATGGCAGCCTGGGTGGGCGGCGTCTGCGGCTGAGGCGGCCTTGAGGCAGGCGGCCGTGGATCGATCGCGTTGCGGATCTCCCGGTCCATGTTCTTTAACTCTTCCAGGTTGGCCTCCCTCATCCAGGTTGTCGGCATGTTGCGGATTTCACGCGATGCGCGTTGAAATGCCCTCCAACCGTCGGATCTCATGAACTGGTTGAGCCACCGGCCAACGGTTTTTCCCGCCTTCTGCATGTCTTTTGGACCCAGCACGATGATGGCGATAAGAATAATAAAGAACAGTTCCTGTGGGCCAATGCCAAAGATTTCCATAATTTACAATTTCTGGACCGCTTGTTGGATTTCGCTTTGGTGCTCGGCCAGGGCACCCAATACCCCGTTCACAAAGCGCGGCGCGGAGTCCGAGCCGAATAATTTTGCCAGCTCCACGGCTTCGTTGATGGCAACCTTGAGAGGGGTCTGCCCATACACGGCAAACTCCCAGAGGGCGATGCGCAGAATGTTGCGGTCGATCGCCGCAATCTGGTCGAGGGGCCATTCGGGCGCGTACCTGGCGATCAAATGGTCGAGAGTCTCTGTGATCGGAAGTACGCCGAAGACGATCTGGCGGGCAAACTCGGCCAGGTCGTCTGGAAGTGGACTCTCCTCCAGACGCAGCTTGAAGATCTCGCCTGGCAGGTGGTTCGCAATATCAACTTCATAAAGTACTTGCAGGGCCAGCGAGCGCGCCCTGGTGCGTGGTTTCATGCAGTCTGCGCCTCTTGATCGCCGTAATCAATATCCTCGATGTGGATCTCGATCTCACCGATATCCATGCCGACCATTTCCTGCAGGGCGCGGGCAACCTGATTCTGGACATTGCGGCTAACCTCACGGATGTTGACGTCATTCCTCAGGATCAGGTACAGGTTGGCATACACGGTATTCTCCTTGATCTCGAGCCGCACGCCGTCATGGACACCGCGCTTGAAAAGGCGGTTCACCCCGCCTGTGACATTTGCCATCCTGCTCACGCCCGGTACGCTTAGGGCCGACAGGCGCGTGATTGTGATCAGCACATCGGGTGCAACCGTTGTTTTCCCTGGTGTATGTGTATAAGACATTAATTTCTCCTAGCGAAATCCTTTCCTCTCCTGAAGGAGAGGAAACGGGGGAGGGCCTACATCATTGCCATCCCGCCGTCTACGCCGAGCACCTGCCCGGTGATGAATGCTGCCTGGTCGGAGGCGAGGAACGCGACCGCATAGGCGATCTCCTCGGGTTTTGCCAGGCGCGCCAGTGGGACCAGTTTGAGCGCCATTTCGAGGGTTTCCTTTGGCATGGCGTTCAGAATTTCCGTATCGACAAAGCCCGGCGCCACCGCATTGACCGTAATGTTGCGGGCGGCCACCTCGCGCGCCAGCGACTTTGTAAAGGCGATCTGCCCACCCTTGGATGCGGAGTAATTGGTCTGGCCCGGATTGCCCATCTGGCCGGCGACCGAGGCCATGTTGATGATGCGTCCCTGGCGCTTGCGCATCATGTGCCTGACGGCGGCCTTCGAGCAGTTGAACGTGGACTTGAGATTGGTATTGATGACCGCATCCCAGTCCGCCTCGGACATCATCATGATGACCGTATCCTTGGTAATGCCGGCGTTATTGACCAGAATATTCAGATCGCCGAACTTTTCGACGGCAAACTTGACAAGAGCCTCCGCCTGCCTGTAATCCGAGACATCGGCCTGGGATGCAGCGGCTTTGCCACCTGTCTCCTCGATCTTCTTCACGACTTCATCTGCGGCTTCGGGCGATTTATTGTAGTTGACCACGACCGCCGCGCCGCGGGCTGCTAATTCCAGGGCCACGGCCCGGCCGATGCCGCGCGATCCGCCTGTCACAAGGGCGACTTTATTTTCCAGCGATAATGTATCTGGCATGCTCCAATTCTCCTCAGGCGGAGATTATACATCATGGTGATAAACGTTTTGCCGGCAGTTGCCCGAGCGGACGCCGTATTAAAACTGCGGGCAGAACCGGATCATATCTTGGGCTTGATCCCCCATCCCAGCGCCAGCCCTCCCCCCAGGGCAATAACCGCCGCCCACAGGAAGGCATCCTCCCAGAAGCGGATCGGGAACAGGCGGATCAGCGTATCTGAGAACAGGAACAGCCAGGAGTTCCCTTCGAAGAACAGGCTGTGGAAGAAGGCAAAGAAATCGTCGAACACGTACGGGTTCACCGCGATCCCGATGATCACGATCGAACCGAGCAAGGCTGCCAGCAGCACCATCAACCAGCCGCCTCGCTTTAGCCCCAAAAGGAAGTACTGCCACCAGCCGCCAAACCAGGCCCAGATGCCCAGTCCCAGCAAAACAGCCAGGGAAATGTACCAGAGCCGCAGCGCCCCCTGGGTTACTATTTTGACATCCTGCATATGACGCAGCTCACGCTCGTTGTAGAGGGGAGTGCCATTGTCGAATTTTAGATCGCCGAGGTAGGAAATGTCTGCGCTGTTGATGAGATAGCTCACGGCGTACGGTGCCCACTTCAAGCGGTCTGCCTTGGTGAAGCCGTAACTGTCAGGCGGGAAGTAGGGCATCTGGTACTCGGCCTGATAAAAGAGCGGGGTCAGCAACACTCGAATTGCGAGGCCGATCAGTACCATGGGGATAAGGATGGCGACAAGCCAGGAAAGGATGGATTTTTTCATGTTTTATTGTAAATATTGTGTCCCGCCGGCCAGAATAAACCGGATGACCATGTCGTTCACGATCCATTCGATCGGAGCGTGATCGTCGGTAAATACCGTTGTCTTTTCATAGCCGGATTTCATGTTGGCGAAGGCGGTCTGCATGCTGGCGATCAACAACGGGTGCACGCTTGGATCCTTCGAGAGCGATAATAGATTGATCGCGAAGTTTTCGGGCTGGGTCTGCTGTCTGGTGGCAAAGATCATTGTGTTCAGAGAGCCCGGGATGTCCACCGTATAGATGGAGGGGAAGACGGTTCCCATGGTGGTTGCCAGCCCGTTGATCAGCCGCCGGTCGCCGGGGACGCTGGCCGAGTTGATGACCAGCACACCGTCCTCGGTCAGGTGCGAAGCGGCGATCTCGAAGAATTCCTGGGTGGTCATGTGGGCCGGGATGTAGGGCGGGCGGTAGGCGTCCACGGCGATGATGTCGTACTTGTAGGGGCTTTGCTCGAGTCCCAGCCGCCCGTCGCCGATGTGGACGTTCAGGTTGGGCATGTTCATGTCGAAATATTTTTTCCCCACTTCCACGATCTTCGGGTCAAGCTCAAACCCGTCGATGGGAATGTTTCCGTACACCGCCGTCATCTGCCGCGCCGCGGTCCCGGCGGCGAGCCCCACGATGGCGATGCGCTTGATATCAGACGGTTTGCGGTTTGCATAGAAATACGGGCCGACGAGGAACTGATCCCAGGGTCCGTTATATTGCAGCGTGTTTGGATTGTAGATCGAATGAACGCCCTGGCCTTCGTTGAGCCGCAGGATGGTGTAGCCGTTCTGTTCCGCCACCTGGATGTAGTTATAGGCCGACTCGGTCTCGTAGACCTGTCCCGTGTTGTGCTTCAATGCCTGCCCGGACCAGAGCATGGCCACAACGACAAGGACGACCGGCATCCACAACAGCTTGAGCATCGCGCTCCGGCTGGCATACTTTCCCAGGCCTGCCAGCGCCACGAACAACAGGATCAGGCTGAACAGCAGGAAAGTCCTGGTCGTGCCAATGGCCGGGATGAAGACCAGCACCGGCAGGAATGTTCCAATGAACGAGCCCAGCGTGGAGGTGGCGTAGATCCGCCCGGAGACCTCCCCGGCATGCGCCGGGTCGTCCACGGAGAGGCGGATGGCGAACGGCGAGATCGTCCCAAGCAGCGTGATCGGGACGCTGAACAGGATCAGCACGGCGATAAAGGAGGCGCCCAGGATGCCGACCTGCAGGACCTCAAAAGCGGTCGCAGCGGACCGCAGGACGGGTCCCGCGACGAACGGGACGAGTCCCAGGGTGAACGCGCCCCAGGCCAGGATCCGGTACATCGCTCCCGGCGTGGGATTCGCATCCGCCCATTTTCCGCCGATGAAATATCCCACCGTGAGATAAATGAGGATCAGGCCGATAATGCTCGCCCAGACGATATTGCTCGTCCCAAATACATTGCCGATCAGGCGCCCGGCGGCCAGCTCGGCGGCAAGTGTGGTCATGCCCGAGATAAAGACAGTGAAAAGCAGGTAACGACGCATGGATTGTCCTTTGCGAGGATGGGGGGATTATACCGTTGGTTGGTAGCTGGTAAATTGGAGCTTGGGAAATTGGATATACTTGAGACCTGCAAAAGGAGAGAAATGTATACGCCCAGACTTTACCGTGAAGAAGATCGCTCGAACATATTGGAATTCCTGCAGAAAAATGAGTTTGTGACGCTGGTCTGCCATGCTGGAGAAAGGCCTGTTGCCAGCCATTTGCTGGTGGAGGTCGTTGAAGAAGGGGAGAAGTTGCTGGTCAATGGGCATATGGCCCGGGCAAACCCGTTATGGAAAACCTTTGAAACCAATCCTGAAGTGCTGCTCATCTTCCAGGGACCGCATACCTATATCTCGCCCACCTGGTATAACCACGTCAACGTGCCGACCTGGAATTACCAGGCGGTGCATGTTTATGGCAGGCCGCGTCTGGTCACGGATGAGGGGGAGGCATATCAGCTTCTCAAACGGCTGATCGACCGTCACGAGCGCAGTGGCCACTACACAATGGAAGCCCTTCCGCAGGATTTTGTGAAAAGGGAGATCCAGGGTATCATGGCATTTCAGATCGAGGCGACTCGGATTGAAGCCAATTACAAGCTCAGTCAGAACCGCAATGACGAAGATTACTGGAATATTGTGAGTCAGCTGGAGGAGCGGGAGGATGAGCTCTCGCATGGGGTGGCGGAGGCGATGAGACATCAGCGCCGGTCGCGCTGAACGGAGAGATGTAGATTTGCGCCCATCGCCCATTATGGCTTTCTCATTATCGCTTGACAAATAGAAAAAGTAGATCCTTCTCGGTACAATTGCAAGTGGACGCAAGCAAAAAACCGAGGAGGATCTGGAATGCAGTATAGCACAGGGAAGATTG
>JBLMZU010000101.1:0-16245 GCA_050258995.1 Bacteroidota bacterium | reverse complement strand
GATCATAATTTTTATTGTTAAGGAGGAAATATGAAACCATTGGATCTCAGCCTGAATGCACGCTGGCGCGAGCGATTTCGTGCCGCAGATATCCGCCTGGCGGTCACGGCGCAGCAGAATCCGGACCGGGGCCTGGTTTGCACCAACAAGGATGGCATCTACCAGTTGTATGCCTGGGATGTCCCGACCGGCGATCTGGTGCAGGTGACCCGTGAGCCAGCGGGCGTGCTCTGGGGAATCATTTCTTCAGATGGAAATGACATCTACTTTCTCAAGGATGAAGGGGGAAGCGAGATCGGTCATTACTTCCGTGTCCCGTTTACGGGCGGCGAGGCGGAGGATATTACTCCCGAGATGCCTCCATACAGCTCACTATTCATATCCCAAAACCGCCGGGGGAACCTGACAGGCTTTATGGTGAATGATCAGAACAGCTTCAATGCATATGTGAAAAAAGAAGGTAACGCCCCCCAGTTACTCTATCAAAGTGAATACCTGTGCGCCGGGCCAAATTTTTCCTGCGATGGAAAGTTCGCGGTGATCGAGTCAACGGACCGGTCCAGGACCATCGACGTATCCCTGCTTGCATTCGACATGGAGACCGGTCAGCAGATCGGCGAGCTGTGGCAGGAAAATGCAAGCATGGAATACGAGCTCTTTTCGCCTCTTGCCGGAGATGCGCGCCTGGTCTGCACCTCCAGCGCTTCCGGTTTTGAGCGCCCCATGATCTGGGACGTGTCGACGGGTGAACAGCTGTCCCTTCAACTGGATGACATTCCCGGCTCCATCTTTCCCTATGCCTGGTCGGACGACGCGGAACAGCTCCTGCTTTGCCAGTTATACCAGGCACAGTTCCGGCTGTACCGGTATGAGGTCCGTACGCATACTGTTATCAGGCTGGACCATCCGGTGGGGACTCTGGGCTTTTGGTGGGGACTCGGCTTTTTTGCTCCAGATGGTGATGTGTGGGTCATATGGGAGGATTTTGCCCACCCACCTCGTCTGATCGCTCTGGATGGGGGGACCGGCGTGTTCAAGCGCGATGTTCTCAAGGCCGGCGATGTGCCTGAGGGGAAGGCATTCCGGTCCGTGACCCTGACATCGGAGAAAGGCGATCCAATCCAGGGCTGGTTGGCGGTTCCGGATGGGGAAGGACCGTTTCCCGTTGTTTTGGAGACTCACGGTGGCCCCACGTCGGTTCGGTCGCCGCGGTTCTCCCCCTGGGGACAATGCTGGCTGGACCATGGCTTTGCCTACTTCACGCTGAACTATCACGGCTCGATTACCTTTGGCAAGGACTTTGAAAAATCCATCTGGGGCAACCTGGGAGAGCTCGAAGTCCAGGATATGGCGACGGTGTACCACTGGCTGGTGGAACAGGGGATCGCCCGCCCGGATGCGATCATGCCGACCGGCGAGTCGTATGGGGGCTTCCTGACCCTGCTGTCTCTGGGACGCTGCCCGGAGCTGTGGGCCGGCGGCATGGCAGAGATCGCCATCGCCGATTGGGTGCTCATGTATGAGGACCAGTCCGAGTCTCTGCGCGGATATGAGCGCGCCCTGTTTGGAGGCACACCGGATGAAGTGCCCGAAGCAATGCGTAAGAGCTCTCCCATCACGTACGCGGAACAGGTCCGGGCGCCGGTTCTGATCATCCAGGGTGAGAACGATACCCGTACCCCCGCGCGTCAGATCAAGGTGTATGAAGAGAAAATGAGATCGCTTGGCAAGCAGATCGAGGTCCACTGGTTCAACGCCGGGCATGGATCCTATGCCCAGGAACAGAAGATGGAGCAGCAAGAAATTAAGCTCCGCTTTGCCTACCGCGTGCTGGGCTAGCTTCCGATGCAAAAGCCTTGCGAACGTTTTCAAAAGGTATCTTCATCCTTCCAGTAAACCTTCGCAAGGCTCGTCTCTTTAGAATGCCAGCCAGAGTTCGCCCTCACCATCTCATTTATGGAATCCTGATTTTGTGCATCACGCTGCCTGGTGGTTGCGCGAATCTTCCACCTATTCTGCCCTCGCCCACACAGTCTGCAGCTGTTCTTCCCCATACACCGACCCTCACAGCAACATTCACTCCTCTGCCCACCCTGCCTCCTACTGCAATTTCCACGAACATAATTACACCCCTGAATCTCCAACCCCAGGTCGTGGTGCTTGCAAGTGGTTTTGCGGAGCCGGACGATCTCGTCCTGGCGCCGGATGGCTCGGTCTTTATTTCGGATGTTGCGACGGGGACGATCAATCAGTATACGCAGGAGGGAGGGCTGGACCTGTTCCTCTCGGGCCTGCGCTCCCCGGAGGGGATGGCTTTTCTGCCCGACGGTTCCATGGTCATCGCCGAGCAGGGCACGAATCGCCTGCTCCGCTATGATTTTGCAGCCAATACGCTTGGGCCTTTCCTGGACCTTGTGAACAACACCGGTCAGCTGGGCGTGGATGGAATTCTCTGGGATGGCTCAAACCTGATCGTTCCCGACAGCCCCAACGGGACGGTGCTTGCCGTCTCGACCGATGGCAGGACCGTTCGACAGATCGCCTCGGGCCTGGCGCGCCCGACCGGGGCTTGGGCCGAGCCGGACGGCAGCCTCCTGATCGCAGATGAAAATGGCGGCGCGATCCTTCGACTGCATCCGGACGGCAGGCTCGAAAGAGTCGCCAGCTTATCCGTTCCCGATGATGTCGTCGAGGATACAGAAAGGAATATCTTTGTCGTGACCATCGGCGATAACGCCGTTCACCTGATCAGGGCGCAGACCGGCGAGGACGTCATGCTGGTCAGTGGACTGATCGATCCCCAGGGGATTATCCTGGACCGGGACGGCAATTTGATCGTCACCGATTCGGGCCATCATCAGCTGATCAAGATCCTCATTCATTAGAGACTCGTTCTGTCATGGGACCGGTGCATGTCTCTCCAGGTATGGGAGCAGGCTGGGGGCGGCGTTCGTGTCTCCCAGCAGGGGCAGACCGAGCATCTCCTCCCAGGTCCGCAGGGCGGAGAAGTGCGAGACCGGGTTCCCGGTCTGAACCGTGATCTTCGTCCCGGGGACAATCGAAGGTGCAAGGATGACGTTGGGAATGGGCGTGTCCTCATCCCACAGGAAGAAGATCGCCAGGTCACCGCTGGCATAGGCCTGCGAATTGAGCAACGGATCCAGGATGCTCTGGGCATAGGCGTCCCCGCTGGCGACGCTGTTATTGTGCATGTTATGGGTGTTATCCGGCAGGATCATCGAGAACGCCGGCAGGTTCCCGCTGTTCAGGTCCGTCATGAACGTGGACAGGGGGACATCATGCGCATCGCAAATGTCGGCCACGTTTGTGTAGTAGCGAATGGGATCATGATAATCCCCCTTGAAACGGACCGTGCATCCGCCTGCCTCCGCCTCGTAATAATCCTTGAAGGAAAGACCGGCCAGGCTGAGCTGGTGATAAATATTGTCCACGCCCGTGGTGGTGGCATACGCGTCGTTGAGCAGCCCGTGGGCGGAAGGCGGGAGACCATTGGTCATGGTGGCATAGTTGGGCTTGGACACGTAGCGGCCGTCCGGTGAGCCGTCCACGCGGGTATCGGCATCCTTCCAATCCGGCGCGGTGGCGCATTTGTTCGCCAGACTTGTGATATAGGGGGCCGGCCCGATGACTTCGTTGTAGTACCTGTTCTCGAACATCAACACGACAATATGCCTCCACTGGGCGGGCGCGGGGGCACCAATGCAGGGGTTGGCCGCATTGACCGGCGAGGTCACGGTGGGGACGGGCGTCGAGGTGGCCGTGGGCGTGGATGTGAGCGTTGGAATGGGAGTATTGGTTGGAAGAGGCGTGTTGGACGGCGTGGATGTAGGCAGCGGTGCCGGGGGTGTGCAGGCGGATAGAACCAGCATAAAAATAATGCCGATCGTATGGAACCAGGAATTTTTCATGAGTAGTTCCCTTTGGAAGTTGTATACGGATGATGTTTTAGAGACAGACACATGCTGTCGTTTCCACGCCCGGGGTTGAGAGGGAACCCGCCGGACGCCCGTTACCCTTCCCATGGGCTGAGTATAACGCTTCGTTATGGAAAGGACTCCAAGTCTCACGTTTCTCTCAGCACTGGCGGTCTTCCAGCCGTTTCAACCATTGCACTGCTTGAGCCTGGCTCCTTCACAGCTGCGGAACCCGGAAGGAACGCCCACGGAAGTGGAAGGCTCGCGATGCTGATCGGCATAAGAAACATCCCGCAGAGATTGAACTCTGCGGGATGTTCTATTAACCTGCTTTTCTGGAAGCCGGTCTTACGGCTCGACTGCTGTCAATGCATCGACCTGGCCATGGCCGTTGAACGAGTTGTAGTCCAGATCGCCCTGGCAGACCTGGGGGGCGCCGTTATCCACGGCCGGGAAGAAATCATAGATGGATGTGTCGGCCGGACAGGCGATCTTGAAGGCCGTGTTCTGCAACTTGGCCGAGACAGCGCCCGGTGAGGTCACGCCGGTGCTCATGATCAGGGCAGCGACCCCCGCCACATGTGGAGAGGCCATCGAGGTGCCCTGCTGGTAGCAGTATGTGGCTCCGGATGCATCCACCACGCGCCTGGATAGCGCACAGGTGACCGTCAACAGGGAGGCAGGCCAGGTGGAGAGCACACGCCCATTCGGCGAGGCCGCGGTGCGCTGCAGGATCGAATCGCCTCCCGGGGCAATTACATCCGCGGTGCTGACGCCGTAGCTGGAATAGAACGACTTAAGCTGCAGATTGCCGTTGGCGGTCACACCGACCACGCCCGCCACCTCGACCGGGACGACTGCGCAGTCGTTGTGGATCTGTCGCAGCACGGGATTGGTGTCATCCGGGCTGGTGGCATCCTGGGTGGGGTGGGCAAGATCGTCCGCCTGGTTGCCCTCCGCTGCCACCACGACGACACCCTGTGTAATGGCATAGCTGATCGCCCGCCGCTCGGCCTTCCAGATGGCACGCTGTCCGGCATCATTGCGGCAGTTGAATAGCCAGGGATCGGCAAAGTAGCTGTTGTTCGTGACCTGCAGGTGGTGCGAGCCGGCCCACATGAACGCACAGATCACTGCTTCGGGGAAGAAGAAGCCATCGGCAGTCCCCGCCTTGATGCCGGCGATCTTCACATTGGGCGCGACGCCCACGATGCCGATGCCGTTCGATGCCGCGGCAATGGTTCCGGCAGTATGCGTCCCGTGTCCGTTGTCGTCCATCCAGGCCGAACGATTCGTATTGGGAACGCCCCCGATACATGAAACGCTGTTGGCAAAATCGACATTGGGAGCAAGGTCAGGATGAGTGTAGTCCAGCCCCGTATCGATATCACCCACGACCACGGAAGGACTGCCGCGGGTGATGGCGTGCGCCTCCGGGGTATGGATCTGGATCATATCCCATTGCAGTCCCGACAGGCTGTCGCTGGTGGAGACGGGCACGTTTCCGGGAAGCGGCGCATCGGCTTCGCTCACGGCCACTTCATCGCTCAGCTGGGTGGCGTACCTGGTTGTCGCCGAGACGCCGTCCACGCGGCTGTCCTTTAAAAGATTGCTGGCGAAAGCCGCATTATCGGATTTTGCGATTAGCACACCGATCTGTTTATAACTATTGACAAGCGTGCCGCCGGCCTTTGAGACTGAGGTCGCCGCATCGCTGGGGACCGCATTCTTTTTATACAGGATCACGTAGGTCTCTGTCACACCGGTGCTGGCGTAGGGAAGCGAGGCGGCAGCAGCAGGTACAAACCCGGTCATGCTGACGATCATCAGTAACGCGGAAAGAAAAGCAAATACCTTTTTGACATTCATATAAATATTCTCCTCACAAAGTATTGATCTGATCTCGAAACAGGTCAAAGGATTAAGTGGTTTGAGTGCTGGCTGCACCTCCTTCCGCCGGCGCAGAGTCGCCGAATGAAACCATCGGGGATTCCGATGGCATGTTTATTTTCCACCTCTCATGGCTGGGACTGCTGATCCCATCGCGGATCTACTGCTTTCTGGACAATGTATACTAAAATAATCACCATTCGTTATACAACGATTCGGGACGAGAATCAAGTACCTGGTCCAGGCAAAAGGTTACAGACGCGAACTGCCCCGCCGAAGATCGACGGGGCGGCGATGAAAGGTTTTTGTGAGGAGTCTTACCGTCCGCCTGCAGGCGGCATGCTCAGTTTCGGGAGACGGAGGAGCTTCCCTGCAGGGAGCTGTTGTCTCCAAAGTACGGCAGCAGGCTGGGAGCCGATTTGGTATCGCCCAGGAGCGGCAGGCCCAGCATCTCCTCCCAGGTGCGCAGGGCGGAGAAATGTGAGATGGGATTCCCGCTCTTGACGTTGATGACGGTACCCGGCTTGACAGACGGCGCCAGCAGGACATTCGGAATGGGCGTATTCTCATCCCATAAAAGAAAGATCGCCAGGTCGCCGTTTGCATACTCCTTCGAGTTGAGCAGCGGCTCCAGGACGGTCTTGGCATAAGCGTCCCCGCTGGCGATGCTGTTGTCGTGCATGGAATGTTCCTTGGAGAGCAGGATAAAGGAGAACGCAGGCAGGCTCCCGTTGTCGAAGTCGGTCTGGAACATGCTGAACGGGACATCGTGTGCATCGCAGATGTCGGCCACGTTTGTGTAGTAGCGGATGGCGTCGTGGTAGTCCCCGCTAAAGCGGACGCTGCAGCCGCCGGGGTCTCCATCGTAATAATCCTTGAACGAAACGCCGGCCTGGGCCATCTGGTGATAGATATTCTCCACATCGGTTGTCGTTTCATACTTGTCGTTCGTCAACCCATGAACGGAGGGAGAGACGCCGCTGGTCAGGGTGGCGTAGTTTGGCTTGGAGTTGTAATGGCCATCCTGCGTGCCATCCACCTTGGTGTCGGCGTCCATCCAATTCGGAGCCGTGGCGCAATCCTTGGACAGACCGGTGATAAAGGGCGCCGGCCCGATCACCTGATCATATGTCTTGTTTTCGAACATCAGGACGACAATGTGATGCCATCCATCCTTGGGTGCGGGCGCGCCGATGCAGGGATTGGCCGCGCTCACCGGCTGGGGCGTATCGTCCGTCTCGCTGGTCGGGATGATCTGCGGCGTGGGGGTGTTGACCGGCTTTGCAGGAACGGAAGGACCGCAGGCGGATAAAACCATGACAAAAAGAATAACGATGGTGAAGAACAGGTTCTTTTTCATAAAACATCCTTAGTGAAACAGAAACCGGATGGAATTCCCCGCGATGAACGCCGCCGGCGCCCACCCTGGCAATACCCTCCCAATAAATTTAGCCGAGCGATGATATGCCTTTGCTTGTGTATCGATGCAGGGTACCATGACAGGCTGACTGTTTTCAAGGTGGAGTATAACGTTGCTTCATTAAACGAAGCAGAGTCTTTTGCCTCCTCCCTCCCCCCTTAAGTCCCTAGATCATCCGGGTATCCGGGGTCAGGCAGAAATGCTGCAGGAGCCCGTGCTCGAACAGCAGCTGAAGATCCCTGAGCGAGAGCAGCGAATACAACACATCACCGTGGCGCTTTGAGAACATCACGCCATCGCTGAACTCCAGCACCGGGCGGGCCTGGTGAACAAACTCGGAGCGGATGATATACAGCTTTTGGGCCACCACCTCGGCCGCCTTTTGGGTGCTGTCGATCCGGATGCGCGCCAGCAGGAATTTCTGGGCGCCTTCATCCAGCCGGCTGAAGAACAGGACAAACCTCCGTGCGCCGTACTCCAGCTTGTATTCCCGGTAGAGAACCTCCAGGTCCTGTCCGTCTTCGATCGGGAAGATCCTCCGCTTGCGCTTTTTCATCATGAGCCACTGGTAGAAATCGACGTGGGCCTCCTCGGCGAACAGCGCCTCGATGAGCGACATGAGTGAGATGAATTTGTAGGTCTGGTCCAGGTAGGCGATGTACAGCGCCTGGTTGGGGCCGATGATCCGGTATTCCCCATCCCGCACGAGCAGCTTGTAGCGCGAAAGGATCATCAGGAATAAATTCTTGCGCTCGTCGGTGGGGATTCTGTTGTACTGGCAAAGAAAACTGTTCTGGGTGGCGAAATAATCCCGGTATACGTCCCACGCCTGGTCGAGATACAGCCCCTCTTCCCTGAAATACCGCATGTCCTGCATGGCTTGCACCTTTAAGATCGATAGAACCGATATGACTTGGAGATTATAACCCTCCCTTAAGAATAAAGTGACTGTCACCCTGATAGGAATTGATAGTAATAAGCCTTTTCATAACCCTGTCTGTGGGATAGACTTCAATTGGGAGAAACCTATGTCCAAAGATTCGTTACGTCAGCTTGCCAATGTGCTTTCCGTGGGCCTTGCCCTCGCCGTCAATATCCTTGCCAGCGCCCTGCCTCTCAACGGGCAGAACACGGGCGAGATCTCGGACCGCTTCCAGGTATATTTTGTGCCGGCAGGTTATGTCTTTGCCATCTGGGGTGTGATCTATATTGGCTGGATCGCCTTCGCCATCTACCAAGCCCGCCCCTCGCAAAAGCAGAGCCCGCGCCTGCGGAACCTGGGCTATCTCTTTGCCCTGAGCGGCGTCTTCAATGCCGCGTGGCTGTTCTGCTGGCACTATAACCGCTTCGGCCTGAGTGTCGTCGTCATGCTGGTCCTGCTGGGGCTGCTGATCGCCTCCTACCTGCGGCTGGATGTGGGCAGGGCGCTGGCCGGCACGGCGGAGAAGTGGTCGGTGGATATCCCCTTCAGCATCTATCTGGGGTGGATCACCGTCGCCACGGTGGCCAATATCAGCGACTACCTATACTTTATCAACTGGAATGGGTTCGGGATCGCGCCGCAGGTCTGGGCGGTGATCATGATCGTGGTCGCATCGCTGCTCGGGGCTTTAATGACGGTCCTGCGCCGGGACAGCGCCTATGTCTTCGTGCTGACCTGGTCCTTTATCGGGATCGGCGTCAAACAGGCTGCGGTGCCGCTGGTGGCGAATACCGCCTGGGCCGCCGCAATCCTGATGCTGGGGCTGGGGATCTTCAGCATCGTCCAGCGCAGGCGGGCGCACGCATGAGTCCCCGCTGCTCGAATCACAGGGACAGACATCCTTCTTCCGCTATTCCCTAATCTCTAATCTCCCTCCTCTCCATTTTGCGCAATAATAAGAGCAGGAAGGAGAAAACCATGCCCGACCAGCCTTCTCTCAGCCTGTCCATTTTCGACCTGGTCCTGTGCCTCTCCCAGGCGGTGGACCTCGTCAGCCCCCTGGTGGCAGACCACCACCAGCGGACCGCACAGATCGCCTACGGCCTGGGGATGCAGATGAAGCTGCCCGAGCCCGAGCTGCATGACCTGGTGATCGCCGCCGCCCTGCACGACGTGGGAGGACTATCCCGCAGCGACCGGCTGGCAGCCCTGGATTTTGAATACCAGGACCCATACGGGCACTCGATCTTTGGTTACCTGCTGCTGCGGTCCTTCCCGCCTTTCCAGGATATGGCGGAGATCGTCCGCTATCATCATGTGCCCTGGAGGAATGGCGAGGGGGCCCTATTTGAAGGCCTGCCGGTCCCGCGCAGCAGTCATCTTTTACAGCTGGCGGACCGGGTGGCCGTGCTGCTCGACCCGGCATGCGACGTGCTCGGCCAGGTGGATACGATCCTCGAGCGGATCCGGGCCCAGTCCGGGGAGCGTTTTATCCCCGAGCAGGTGCTGGCCCTCGAGTCGCTGGCAGAGAAGGAGGCCTTCTGGCTGGACACGGTCTACCTGCACCACCTGGATGGGCTGAGCCGCCGCCTGAAATGGGAGCAGGTCCAGATCACGGAGGAGGACTTCCTCGGGCTGACCAACCTCTTCCGTCGCATCATCGACTTTCGCAGCCAGTTCACGGCCTCCCACTCGGCGGGCGTGGCGGCGACGGCAGACGTCCTGGCCCAGCTATGCGGCTTTACCCCCGCCGACTGCCGCACCATCCACCTGGCCGGCCTGCTGCACGACCTGGGCAAGCTTGCGGTCCCGGCCGAGATCCTGGAGAAGCCGGGCAGGCTGACCCGTGAAGAGTTTGCCCTGGTGCGCCGCCACACCTATTACACCTTCCACCTGCTCGAGCCGCTCCAGGTGCTGGATGTGATCCGGGTCTGGGCCGCCTTCCACCATGAGCGCATGGACGGCCACGGCTACCCCTTCCACCTGACCGGCGAGGAGCTGCCCCTCGGCTCACGCATCGTCTCGGTGGCCGACGTCTTCACCGCCCTGACCGAGGACCGTCCCTACCGCAGGGGCATGAGCGGCGCCGATGCGTTCCAGATCATCTCCGAGGCCGTCACCCAGCGCCGCCTGGACCGCAAGGTGGTCGGCATCCTGCACGACCATCTGGACGAGCTCAACAATGCCCGCCGCTCTGCCCAGAACCTGGCACTCGAGGAATATCATGCCTTTGTGACCCGGGCCGGGGAATTGACAGCGCACACCCCGGCATAGTAGACAGCATCAAGTCCCCTCGCCAGTCCTTCCCTCTTTGACACGGGTTCCACAGAAGGATGGACTTTTTATATTCCTTCGGAAGAAACCGTGTCCAGATATGAGCATCCCCGGACGCTGAGCGCGGCCAGATGGAAGTATCACAGACGTGCCAGGGAGGCCTCCACCTATGCCGAGCCGGCAGAGGGGATGACGGAGACACGCCTGCTGGATGCGCGCGATCGGGCGGGGCAGCGGGTCAAAGCAGATCTGTAAACTTCGGATCTGGAAAAACAGGGGGATGATTTACTTAACAGGCTGGGACGGGCGCAGGGCAAGCTGGATGTTCTCGCGGGCGTCAGAAAAAACGGAGGCGGGTAACGGCAGCGGGGTAAAGGGAGTCCGGGTGCCGATCTGGTCGATGGGAATGTAATAGAGCTGGGTCTCGTTCTCGGACGCCTTGTTCTCATCCTGGAAGACCAGCAGGATATGCGTGCCGTCCGGGCTGTAGACCGCCGTGCCGTAGCAGCAGGCCCCGTCGATGGGGTTGATCTTCGGGTGATCCTTGGAGATCAGATCGAAGGAATAGAGATCGCCGTAGCTCCCGTTGCGGGTGACGACGTTCATCAGGAAAGCCTTGACGCCATCCCAGGCATAGGAGGGCATTTTGGGATTCCGGGCATAGCGGTCGGGGACAAAATGCCTGCCCGGGAAGTCGTCCCAGGTGAACACTTCGGCCTGCAGACAGCGCTCCCAGTTGGGGCTGATGACACGGACCGTCTCGCCAATGTGGCCGTTGACCATGCCCTGGTAGCGGATCGCCAGCCTTTCACCGTCGGCCGACCAGAGCGCATCCTTCACATTGACATCGGTGTAATTCACGCACACACCCTCCAGCTTCTGCAGCTCAAAGGAAGTGGCGGCCGTGGCCAGCACGGCAGGGTCGAACGGCAGGACGACCAGGCGGCCGGCGATGCTGATCGCCACCTTTGTCCCATCCGGGGAGACGCGGAACCCGGTAAACTTCGGGTCTTTGAAGCACAGGAGCTTTTCCGGCTCCTGCTGTTTCGCGTCCGCCTGGATCCTGTACACGCAGCTGGATTCGATATAGAGCAGCGCGTCCCCGCCGGGAAGCCACTGCAGGTCATGCTTGGGGACGCCGGTATTGGTCAGCGACTCGATCCCGGTCCCATCGATGTTCGAGACGTAGATCTCACGGTTGGCAGTAAATGCGATCCTGTTGGCGCCACCGATTCCGGGGTCGATCACCACCGTTGGCGGTGGCGGTGTCTCCGTCGGCAAGGGAGGCGCTGTCGAGGGAATGGATGTTTCCGGGGGTACGCTCGTGACGGCGGTCGCCGTGAATGTGGGAGATGGTACCGGGGAAAGCATATTCCTGAGCGTTCCCCACGCGCCGATCAGGACCAGGAGGAGTACGATGATACCCGTAATGAGCCAGAACCCTGGACGGGATGTGCCGGATCGGGCAGGCTCCACCGGCGGTGCCGACGGTGCGGAAAACGCCTGCTTGAGGGCCTCCACGAAACTGGCACATGTGCCATAACGCTCCTGGCGGTCCTTGGCCATGGCCTTCAGGAGCACGTTCTCCACCGACACCGGGATCTCCGGATTGAACGCCCGGATATGGGGAGGCGGCTCGGTGATGCGCTTGACCACGATCTTCATCGGCGTGGTGTCTTCGAACGGCGCCCGGCCGCTTAGCAATTGGAAGACGATGATTGCCAGCGAGTACACGTCGCTGCGCCCGTCCACCTCATCGCCCTGTGCCTGCTCGGGACTCATGTAGGTGGGCGTGCCCAGAATGCGGTCCTTGGTCAGCGTGCTGGGGAGGTCTACCGACTTGGCAATGCCAAAATCCGAGATGAAGGCGTTGTCGTGATCGTCGAAGAGGATGTTGGCTGGCTTCAGGTCGCGGTGGACGATGTTCTTCTGGTGGGCCAGGTCCAGGGCGGGCGTGATGCGCTCGACGATCCGAAGGACCTGGCTGGGGGAAAAGGGATGGGAGTTCATGCGCTCGGACAGCGAGCCGCCCGACATCAGCCGCATGACATAGTAGAGCTGGTCCCGGTCGCGGCCCATGTCATAGACGGGCACAATGGCATCGTGCTCGAGCCTGGCGATGATCTTGGTTTCGCGTTCGAACCGGTCGCGCAGATCCTTTTCCTCGAGCATTTCCCGCTTGAGGATCTTGAGGGCCACCTCCCTCTCGAAATCCGGGTCATAGGCACGGTAGACCGTGGCCATCCCCCCTACGCCCAGCACCCCCCGGATCTCATACCGATCGAATTTCCCTTCTTCCATAATGCCAGTATAACCAGTAGTACAAAAGTCATGTAGTACATTTTTGTTACAGAATCGATCGCGGACCTGCGTCAGGCCGCCAGGCTGACTGTGTTGCGGGTCTGTTTTGCCTGGTAGAGGGCCATATCCGCATCGTGGAGGACCTGGTCGATCGGCTCGGCATGGCTGACAGAGGCAACCCCGATGCTGACGGTGATGCCAAACGATTCGCCCGCGTGCGCGAACGTGGCACTGGCCACCTCGATGCGTACCCTCTCGGCCAGCACCTGCACGTCGGTGGGACCCGGCACGATCATGAGAAATTCCTCCCCGCCCCAGCGTCCCACCCAGTCCTGTCGGCGGATCATGGACTGGAAGATGCCGGCGATTTTGACCAGGACCTCGTCACCGGTGATATGCCCCCAGCGGTCGTTGACGAGCTTGAAATTATCGATGTCGATCAGGAACACCGAAAACTCCCCCAGGTTCCTCTGCACGCGGGCAAGCTCCCGCTCGAGGAAGGCCTCCGTGGCGCGCCGGTTGGAGATGCCGGTCAGGGAGTCGATGGTGGCCATATCCACCAGGTCATTGCGCAGGCGCTGGCTGACCATCAGCACGAAGCCGGTCGACCAGAAGATGCTGATGGCGAAGACGAGCAGATAGGTTGCAGATTGAACCGGGTTGAGGCTGGTTGTATTCCGGGGAGGGTCCAGGATGATGCTCACGGTCCGGATGACCAGGAATGCCTCATAGGTGATGAAGGCGAGCAGCATCAGGTTGGCGCTCAGCTTCAGGGCGGTCTTCTGGGTCCGCCAGAGCTGGTAGATCAGGATCGCCACCATGGCGATGGAGCCGAGCGAGAGGACGATGACCCGCGCGGCCAGGTCATCGTCCCAATAGGTGAAGTACAGGAGAAGTGCGGCCACCACGGCGATGACCCCCGCCACAAAGGCCCTGCTGTATGTGAACCCGGTAAACTGCCCGAGGGCAACATAAAAAAGACCCGGTCCCAACAGGACCAGGACGTTCGAGAGGATGATGGCGGGATATTCAGGCAGCCGGGCTGCGAACAGGCGCAGGATCAAGGCTGCTGCGGCACACAGGTTCGCCAGCATTGCGGTGCCCACCCCACGGTATTGTTTTAACTCCCTGATCATGTATGCCTGGGCACCGATCGACGCCGCCTGCACGAAAAAGGTCATGGCGACAAAGAGCGCGATGGTGCGCACATCGAACTGGAATTGAATATTCATTTTTAATTAATTATTGTCTGCACATAATATCCTTTTCCTGGAAGCGCGTATAGAGGGGAATCCCTACAATGAGTTATCAAATGTCCCGGCGTGCAAATTATCCTTAAGCTCCAACGAGCATGTTCAACATTCATTTGGATGGTACACGGAACACACAGCCCACATTGCCTTGGAGGAGGACGGAAGGTGCCGTCCTCTTTTCGCTTCCTGAGCGGCCTCACCGGGTAAAATCATGTACCGCACCCTCATTCCCCGGAGGTACTGATGAAAGCGATCGTTTGGACGAAATACGGCTCCCCGGATGGCTTGCAGTTGCGGGAGGTGGAAAAGCCATCTCCCCGGGACAATGAAGTCCTGATCCGGGTCCATGCCACCTCGGTCTCCGCCGCGGACAGCGAGATGCGCACCATGAATTTCCCGTTCTGGCTCTGGCTGCCCATCCGCTTGATGATCGGGCTTCGCAGGCCCAGGCGCATCACCATCCTGGGACAGGAGCTGGCCGGCGTGATCGAAGCCACCGGCAGGAACGTCACCCGCTTCCAGCCCGGCGACCCGGTCTTCGCCTGGACCGGCCTGCATTTTGGAGGCTACGCCGGGTACGACTGCCTGCCCGAAACTGCCATGATGATGGTCAAGCCTGCCAGCCTGAGCTACGAAGAGGCGGCCGCCATCCCGGTGGGTGGACTGGAGGCCTGGTGCTTCCTGCGCAAGGCGAAGGTCCGGCCGGGTGAGAAGGTGCTGGTCTACGGCGCGGGCGGGAGCATCGGCACGTTCGCCGTCCAGCTTGCCAGGTATTATGGCGCCGAAGTGACCGCCGTGGACCGCGCCAGCAAGCATGAAATGCTGCGTGCCCTGGGCGCCAGCCACGTCATCGACCACACCCGGGAGGATTTCACCCGCAGCGGCCAGGCCTACGATGTCATCATCGACGCGATCGCCAAAGCCCCGTTCGCCGGCAGCATCCGCTCGCTGACGCCGCAGGGACGCTATCTCTCGAACCCGCGCCCATCCAAAAGCCTGCAGGGCAAATGGCTGACCCGGGACAGCCGCAAACAGGTGCTGCTGGAAACCGCAGGCCAGACGATTGAGGATCTCCAATCCCTGTGCGCGCTGCTCGAGAGCGGCAGGATCAAAGCGGTGATCGACCGAACCTATCCCCTCGAGCAGGCAGCCGAGGCCCACCGCTATGTGGATGGCGGCGAAAAAAAGGGGAATGTGATCCTGACGGTCACCCATCCATCGGACGGATGACAGGCCAGCGCTGGAGTATCCAATCCCTTGGGAATCGTTTGGTGAAGAATTCCGGGGCAGAAGTGAACAGGACAACCCACCAGGCTTGACGTTCACAGGGACCTCATGCTGTCCGCATCGTTGAGTCAATCCCGAAATGACGTATATTTCTTATTACATCAGATTTGTCTCATATAAAACTCATACAATGATTTAACACATTGAATCATCCAGGTGATATTGTGAAATAGCAGACTTTCTCGACAATAAGCAACTATGAAAGGAGGTTGCTATGTCCAAAATATCTGTCGCAACAAGGGTGATTTCGATTGTTGTCCTGATGGCCATCATGCTTGCAGCATTTCCGGCGACTACCGCCGTTGCAAAAACAAACGACCAGGGGCTTGCGGTTAAGTGGCACGAACTGGTGACCAGCTACAACCGGCAAAGTGTGACTCATAACAGTGCTCATCATTGGGTGGAAGTCTGGCTGAAGCAGCATAAGAGCGCCTCCGCTGCCGATAAAGCGAAGGTTGAAAAGCATCTCAACACCTGCAATTCGGCTCTGGCTGCAGCAGCGGCCATTGTCATGAAACATGATGGATTCAATGCAAAAGGAGATGTGGTTGATAAGGCTGCCGCCAAGAAATCCGTCACGAAGCTGAATCAAGCGATGCTCCTGCATGCCGCGTCTATCAGGCAATTGGAGGCACACATCAAATAGGCAGGGCAAGATCCAGATAGATAAATCAACAGCATACCCGAATACGAGCAAGGTCTGCAAAAGGACAATAGTCCGTCCAACGGAAAGGGGCAACCCGAGCAAGGGCAGCCCCTTTCCAGTTTTTGAATTCCTCTCGTGCCATTTGCCGGCCGGATACGGTTGCGCTCGATTCACAGCACTTTCAATTTTGCCCGGCTATTTTTCCCCTTGCCAGATTGCTGGCTACAGTAAACCCAAATAATTACGCCCGGACACTTCCGGGCCCCGAACCATGATTCGCCAGGCAAAGCAGGCGGGACAGTGATGGAACGGTCTAG
>JBLMZU010000100.1:0-5086 GCA_050258995.1 Bacteroidota bacterium | reverse complement strand
TTACGCGTTCCGCATCCTCCCGGGTGATCGGTTTTTCACCCGTATCTCCGCAGTACGGACAGGTATAGAGGCGGGCGTAGGGAAGGCTTTCGCCTCTTCGCCACAGGAACGAATCGACCTGCATCTGCTGGCTGCATTTTTCGCAGGTAGTGAGATAGAGCGACTGTAAATGGGTCCCGAGCCGTTCGTCCCCCTTCTTGGCCACCGCCAGCTCGGCCAGCGCGGCCTTGAAATCCGCTTCAGCGGGCGGGTTGGCAGACATCTCCAGCAGGAAGCGCGTGACCGGATTATTGACCGTGACCAGGACCCGGTATCCGGCCCGCGCCGCTTCGAGTACCAGCCGCGGGGAGAAGCCGAATGGATCCAGCACCCAGCTTCCTGCCTGGCCCTGGGCCGGGTCGAATGCGGGCGCATGATTGGGAAGCCAGCGCGCAACCGTTCCCTCCTCCAACGGAGGCGTGAACCTCGAAAGCGGACCCGGATCTGCGGGCAGTGTCCCGGGAATATAGGGCTGGTGATCCATATATTAAGTATACATCCCCCTGTAATACTTTGGAGTCCAGGAGCATGCTCCCGGACTCTCTCATCAAGGAATGGGCCCCATCTTTGGCGCACACATAATATCGTAGTACTCGAGCTCGGTGGCCTTGTTCTGCTCTGCATATGCCGCGGCTTCCTTGCCGATGTTGCGGACCTCATCCAGGTGGGCGCGGACATCCGTATCCCAGTAGCGCGGCAGGGTCATCAAGGGGTCACCTGCTGGTCCCTCAGCAAGGTAAGCAGGGCGACCGGGGTCGATCTGATCTGCCTGGGGAACCCAGTTGTACATGATGGGACCGCGCGGATTGATTGTAAAGCCAAGCTTATAGCCGTACTTGCGGGCAAACTCCACCGGGCGGCGTCCAAAGTTTCCCCCCGGCCAGATGATGGCAATGGGAGTCTTATTGAAATATTGCTGGATGTTGGCCATCGAGCCCTGCAGTTCCTGGGTCAGGAATTCATCCGTGGAGCTGTCGGTCATGTTGATGTTGTGAACGTACCCGTGAGACTGGTAATCCACCCAGCCTTCCTTGGAAAGATCCACATTCTCCTGCAGGAACTGGTCCTGCCCGCCGAACGCGCTGATCCAGCCGTTCACGACCGGCCAGCCCCATTGCTCCCAGTACTGACGAAAATGATCGTTGAAATTTTGGGCCGTATGTCGATCGTCCACGACCAGCAGAACGGATCGCTCGGGGATCTTGGCATTGGAATATAGAAAATCGGCCAGCTGCTGGGTGTTGATCGCCTGAAAACCCATCTCATGCAGATCGTCCATCACCTTCCTGAAGTCGGCCTGGCTGATCTGATTATCCTTCTCCACCTCCCCCTTGATGATCCCATGGAACATCACGACCATGGCAACCGTCCCGGGGGCGGAGTTGCTTGAATTCCATTTGTCATGCAGATACTGGCAGGAATCCTGGATGTACGCGTGGGGTGTATCTACGGGATTTAACTCCGCCGCCACAAACGTGGACGGAAGGGCCGGCGGCGTGCGGACGGCTGTCGCCGGGGGGACAGCCGTCTCAGTGGGGCGCAACGTGGCCGCCGGCTGCATGTTGGCCAGTGCCGTTCCAAAGGCCTGTGTCAATGCGGCGTTCATGTCCGGCGTGGGGGCAGCCTGGGGCGTACAGGAGGCCAGGAGGATAATGGCAGCCAGGCCCCCCAGTAGAAAACGTGCGCTGCGGGAAAGCGATCTGAAGGGGGTTGTGTTTTGCATCGAAGCGTTATGTGTGAACGAATCACTGGGGCAGGCTAATGCCTGCCCCAGTAGCATCTTATACTTTTTCTTCACCTTTGATAAAGGTTTCCACCTTTTCGCGGCAAACATCGTCGCGGAACTGCTGCGGCGGCGTCTTGAAGAAGTACGAAGACGGTCCGACAATGGGGCCGCACAGTTTGCGGTCCAGGGCGATCTTGGCGCAGCGGAGGGCGTCGATCATCACACCTGCGGAATTGGGACTGTCCCATACCTCGAGCTTGACCTCGATATTAAGCGGCACGTCGCCAAAGGTGGTGCCTTCCATGCGGATGTAGCACCATTTGCGGTCGGTGAGCCACGGCACATGATCCGATGGACCGACGTGGACGTTGTCTTTATCCAGCTGGTAGGGGATCATGCTGGTCACGGCGTTGGTCTTGGAGATCTTCTTGCTCTCCAGGCGCTCGCGTTCGAGCATGTTAAGGAAGTCAGTATTCCCACCGAAGTTGAGCTGGTAGGTGCGGTCGATCCGGACGCCGCGGTCGACGAACAGGGATGCCAGCTGGCGGTGGACGATCGTAGCGCCGACCTGGCTCTTGATGTCGTCGCCGAGGATGGGCAGCTTGGCGTCGCGGAACCGCTTGGCCCAGTATTCGGACGAAGCGATGAAGACCGGGATGCCATTGACGAAGGCGCAGCCGGCCTCGATGGCCTGCTCCACGTACCACTTGGTGGCCATCTCCGAACCGACCGGCAGGAAGTTGACGACCACATCGGTCTTGGTGTCCTTGAGCAGCTTGACGATATCTGCTGTGGGGCCCGGGGCCTTGGTGATCATGCCGGAGAGATATTTGCCCAGCCCGTCATGGGTCATGCCGCGCACCACAGGAACATTCAGCTTCGGGACATCCGAAAACTTGTAGGTGTTGTTGGGTTCGGCGAAGATCGCCTCGGATAGATCCTTGCCGACCTTGGTGACGTTCACGTCGATGCCGAGTGTGAACTCAATATCACTGATGTGATAGCCTCCCAGGCGGGTGTGCATGATGCCGGGCACATGTCCATCGTCCGGGGTGTTCTTGTAGAATTGAACTCCCTGGACGAGCGAAGAGGCGCAGTTTCCCACACCAATGATCGCTACGCGTACTTTTTCTTTTTTACTTGCCATGAATTTAAATCTCCTTGTTTGTCTTTGAAGTATTTGATGGGTTGAGGATCAAGAATCAAACATTTAATCCGGTCGTTGTTGTATAATGCAGACAATGGCCACCAACGAGCGTACCGATCACCTGGAACATCTGCTCGAAGTAGTGCGGGGGTTAACCACGGCGCCCGACCTGGATGCTTTTTTACAAACCATCATTAGTGAGGCAACCGAGCTGACCAACAGCGAGCTCTCCTCCATCCTTGAATATGATGGGAGTACCGAAGAGCTGCGTTTTCTCGCAATGCAGTGGTTCGAACGGGACCTGCTTCGTCCCATGAGTGTCCCACTGGAGGGAAGTGCGGCCGGCTGGGTATTCCGCAAGGCACAGCCGCTGATCATCCAGGATGTGCGGGCAGACCAGCGCCACTTTAAAGTGGTGGATCAGGCGACGAAGCATAGTACGCATTCCCTGGTGGCAGTTCCACTCATTGTGAGAGGCGAGGTCGTTGGGGTGCTCGAGGCCCTCAATAAGAAAGACGACGCCCATTATACCGAAGAAGACCTCATAATTCTGGAAACTCTTGCAGCGCTGGCCGCCCAGGCCATAAAATGTATCAGCCTGTCGCTGCAGGTCAATGCCTCCCGGGTCCAGCTTGTCGAGCTCGAGCGCCTCAAATCGGACTTTATCGCCATCACCTCCCACGAGCTGCGGACACCCATCGGCCTGATCCTTGGCCACGCGACCTTCGTGCGCGAACAGGATGGTGGACAATTCACGGAGCAGCTGGATGCCATCATCAAGAATGCAACCCGGCTCAAGGAGATCGTCGAGAATATTTCCTCCGTGGACAATTACCAGAATGGCCTGGCGCGGGTCAAGGGCGACCGGGCTTCCATGACACAGATTGCTGAGGAGACCGTCGCCATCTTCCGGCCGGAAGCCGAACAAAAAAATATTAACCTGCGGCTTGAGACGGTCGATCAGCCGTTCTACGTGTATGCAGACAGGGTCAAGCTTGCCATCGCCTTAAGCAACCTTGTGAAGAATGCCATCCAATACACAGAGCCGGGCGGCCAGGTGACCGTCAAGGTCGGGGAAGATACCGGCTATATCAAAGTCTCTGTCACCGACAATGGGATTGGCATTCCGGCCCGCGAGCTTCCACGGATCTTTGATCGCTTCTACCAGGTGGAGACCCACCTGACGCGGCATTATGGCGGCATGGGGCTGGGACTCTCGGTGGCAAAGGCCATGATCGAGCTGCACGGCGGGCGCATCTGGGCGGAAAGCCAGGGGAAAGGCAGCACGTTTACCTTCCTTTTGCCGGTCAACCTGGGTGCGGATATCACCGCGCCAGACAGTCCATTCGTCCCATAAACAGGATCCGCCGAACCGGCGGATTTTTTGTTTTTGTTAAGGTTGCAAACCGATGCAGTGTGGAACAGATATAATAGTTCCTGTATGAACCCTGAATTTCTTGTCTTTGGCCTGCTGACTCGTGAATATCTCCTGCCTGCCACAGGCCAGCCGAGGCTCGATAAGGCAGGAGGAAGCCTCCTGTATGCAGCCTCGGGCCTCAGGCTGTGGGAGCCGAGCGTCGGGCTGGTGGCGCGCGTTGGGGAAGATTACCCTCGTGAATGGATCGACGATTGCCGGGCGCGCGGCTTCGATACCAGCGGCATTCGCGTGGTACCCAGAAAATTGGACCTGCGGGATTTCACCTCCTATACCGAAACGTTCGAAGTAAGCCATATCAACCCGATTACCCATTTTGCCCGGCGGGGAATGACGTTTCCCAAATCCCTGCTTGGCTACCAGCCCGTCGATGAGCGAAAAATGGAAGAGGAAGCCGCTCTCATTGTCACAGATATCCCCGAACATTACCTGACTGCCCGGGCGGCCCTGCTCTGCCCAATGAGCCTGGTGACCCAAACCCAGCTGATCGCCGGCATGAAGCGCGGCCAGGTCCATACCTTTATATTGGAGGCAGCCGCCGCCAGCATGAAACCCAAGGCCCGCCGCGAGCTGCCGGCCCTGCTGAACGGTGTGACCGTTTTCATTACTTCCCAGGAGGAGATCAAAAATCTCTTCTGGGGCGAAACCCACGATCTGTGGAAGATGGCCCAAATGGTCTCGGTCTACGGGCCGGAGAATGTGGTCATCAAATGCGGGGAGAGCGGTCAGCTGCTCTATG
>JBLMZU010000099.1:0-6019 GCA_050258995.1 Bacteroidota bacterium | reverse complement strand
ATCCGGTGATCCTTCGGATTTGTAACGTTGCTCCCGGAAGCCCAGATCGTATTTCCATCCCCACCCAATGGATAGGGCCCGCGGTTGAAGATCTTGTTCAGGGGCTTGACGGCACCCAGGGTATGGCCGAAGGTAAGGCTGTGCATCCCACCCCAGGCCCAGTCTTCAATGCCGGGTCCGCATGTCTGCTTGAGAAAGGCAACAGTTTGACGCATCACTTCGACGATCAGGTCCGCGCGGCTGCGGCCGTCGCCCGGCTCCCACCACGGGGACAAGGGGTTGGCGAGAACGTCCAGCAGCCATTCGGCAGAATGCTCGCCGAAGATGGTGCCTTCGGCCAGAATGGGTGTGGGTCCCTTGCCGGCAAAGCGGGGGGCCAGGTCGCCCAGCTTCGGCCCGGTAAGCGTCACGACCAGGAAGCGGCTAAAGATCTCATAGATCGAAGCCTGCGGACTGGTCACGGAGAGTTCTCCGTCCCAGTCATGGAACAGCTGAAAAACGGACACCAGCTCCGGGTCGTCTGACTCGATCCCCTGCAGGTGGCGCATGGTTTCCCGGGCCAGGATCGATACCTGGTCCATGTGCATCTGGCACACATCCTGCACGCTGAGCGTCCCTCGCCTCTCGATCTCCTCCACGATACGGCGGGCGCGGCCGCTGGTGCAGAAATCGGGACTGACCCAGTAGGGATAGCCATCGTCCACGACGCGGTTGTTGGCGCTGGCGATGTAGCCCGGTGCGGGGTTGAACAGATGCGGCAGTTCCTCATAGGGGATGTAACCCGTCCACTCGTACTCGCCCGTCCAGCCTGGAACGGGAACCGCTCCGTTGCCCCGGGCGCGGATCGGGATATTGCCGGGATAGGAATAGCCGATGTTCCCCTGGCGATCCGCATAGACCGTATTCTGGGTGGGGCAGTACCAGCCGCGCAGCGCCTGGCGGAACTGCTCACAGGAGGCTGCCTGGTTCATGTCGAGCAGAGTCCCGACGGTGCTCATCTGGTCCAGGGCGATCCAGCGCAGGGCCAGCGGGGTTTCCATCTGTTCGCCTTCGATCAGGGCGTTGATGACCGGTCCATGACGGGTGACGATCACCTCCTCGACGACCGACGCGCCATCCCGGACCCGGATCTCCTCCCGCTTCCTCTCCGCCTCCCGCCATTCTCCCCGGAACTCGTACTCCACCCGTCCATCGGGAGTCCGGCGCAGGTGTTCCATGTACAGATCCTGCACATCCGGGAAGCCGTTGGTGAAGCCCCAGGCCACCTGCTCGTTGTGACCGGCGATCACCAGCGGCAGGCCGGGAAACGAGACGCCCGTGACGTGCAGCCCACCGCCGGAAAGATGGTTCTCATACCAGATGGCTGGCGCGCCCATCCCCAGGTGCATATCATTGGCCAGGATGGGCATGCCGGTTTCCGTCCGGCTGCCTGAGAGCACCCAGTTGTTGCTGCCGATGCCATCCCGGGCTGCCGGGCCTGTGAACTTGCGGGACTCGGCGGCGCGCACCAGGGCCTGCTTTCCGATGCACGAGTATTCCACCCCGGGCGGCAGGACGCGCACCCATTCCGGCGGGACATAAGGCTCCAGGCTGGCAGCTGCCTCGGATCCCAGCCTGGCGACCAGCCGGGCACGCAGGATCTCCGCTTCCCAGTTGATACATAGGTACCAGCACATCATCTTGACCCAGGCGAGCGAGTCCGCTGGGATCCAGGGCTCCGGTTTGAAATTGAGCAGGCGAAATTCCAGCGGAAGAGGCTCGCTCTCGATACAGGCATTGACGCCGGCTGCATATGCCTCCAGGAGATTGCGGCTGTCATCATCAAGCAGACCGGCTTCGCTTTCGGCCACGCGGCGCATGGTCAGGGTGCGCATCCAGCGATCGATCGGGACGGAGACAGACCCAAGGATCTCAGACAGGCGCCCGGCGACCAGGCGGCGGTTAAAATCCATCTGCCACAGGCGTTCCTGGGCGTGGACAAAACCCTGCGTAAACAGGAGATCGTGGATGCTTCCGGCGTAGATATGGGGAACACCCCAGCGGTCGCGCAAAACTTCCACGGGCCCGGAAAGCTGCTTGCTGCGCAGTCTGCCTGCATAACGGGGCTTGGGCTGGCGAAGA
This sequence comes from Bacteroidota bacterium, assembly GCA_050258995.1. Classification (GTDB taxonomy): domain Bacteria; phylum Chloroflexota; class Anaerolineae; order Anaerolineales; family Villigracilaceae; genus Defluviilinea. The sequence goes on along the minus strand of JBLMZU010000099.1, from coordinate 3,898 downwards.
AGCCTGTGTCTTCCCAGGACCGCCATGCTGGATATTGTCCTGTACGCGGCAGCGTACGACTTTTTCATATTTGTCATAACTTCTCCACGAGGAATTGCAAGCAGGCTTCCCTTCCGCCTTGCTCGCGATTTGCGCTAATTAAACGTAATGGGGATCCGTGGCTGAGACAGCCCGCTTCCTGGATATGGAAGAGTCGGATAAGGATTTGTGTGTAGTGTTTGAATAACGACCTAAACTTCCCCGCATTACGCAGCAGCCAGTAAACGCACGTAGGAGACAAGGTGGTCCTTCCGTTCCGCTTCTATCCCCCTCCAATAATTGCCATGACCTTCACCACATCTCCATCATTTAATAGAATATCCTTGTCCGCCTGGTAAACCCCGTTGATAACCACCAGCGCCACCAGCTCTGAGGGAATACTGACGCGCTGGAGCGCTTCACGCACAGTGAGCCCGGCAGGGACGGTGAGCTCTGCCTGGTCGTTGACCAGACTTTTCAGGTGGCCGATGGGACGGAGGGTGACGGGCATGGGATTTCAGGGGCGAGGTATCCGGTGTCAGGCAGCTTCGCCTGACACCGGATCGATGGCACTTAGTTCACTGCAAATTCAGTGAGGTTCAATCTTTCCAGGGTGGCTGGCGTGAGGTGGCCGGTGGAGTCCCAGCCGCGCTGCTCGTAGTACATGTCCAGCAGCTTCTGCACATCCTCGAGTTTGGTGATCTGGCCGGCGGTGGCACCGGTTGCCGGCGCCTCGCTGTAGAAGCGCGGGGAGGGCATGTCCCAGTCGCGGCCAAAGTCCTCGATCTCGCGCGACCAGTACAGGCGGGTCAGGTTCCAGATACGCTCGCCGGTTTTCTCCATGTCCTGCCAGGAGCGGTGGATGCCGGTGATGGCCTCCAGCAGCGGAACGTACAGGTCGCGGTCGATGCCCAACTCCACCCACTGCAGGCGGCAGGCGCCGAGCACGTCGAACATCGGGCGGAAGTTCTGCAGCCAGATGACACGCGCCACTTTTTCGGGCACCACCTTGTCGCGGCCCACCTGCAGATCGTAGGTGATGGCCCAGGCCCGGTTGTGATGCGCACCCACATCGCAGGTCATGTACGAGATGAGCATGGCGGTGGCATTGTGGGTGGCATAGGCGGACTGCTCCATGCCCTTGATATGAATGGCATATTTCTCTGTGCCCCTGCCGATCCTGGCCGAGGCGCGTTTTGTTCCTTCGGCCAGCAGGCTGCCGAGTTTGCCCTCCCGGTGGGCGATCTTTCGGATGGTGGCGAAGACCGCCTCGGCATTACCGAAGCGCAGCTCGATGCCGTCGGTATCCTCCAGGGTCAGGGCGCCTTTCTCGAAGGCTTCCATGGCCCAGGAGATGCAGGAACCCGCCGAGATCGTGTCGATGCCAAGGTCATCGCACAGCAGATTGGCCTGCGCCACGTCCGAGATATCGGACAGGCCGCAGCCTGAGCCGAGCATGCCAATAGTCTCGTATTCGGGGCCCTCGACCTCGGTCTTGTACTTCTTGACGTTGCTGTATTTCCCACACGGGCACGGACATCCAAAGCAGCCCTTGTCGGTGACGACGATCTGCTCGCGCATGACCGGGGCATACAGCGTTTTGCCGCCTTCGAAGGATCCGGCCTGGAAGTTGCGGGTTGGCAGCGCGCCGACTTCATCGCACCAGGAGACCACGGTGGTCGTGCCGTAGGCGATCCATTCCTTGATATTGTCGGCATCCTTGCAGGCCTTGTAGAGCGCCTTGCCGGCCTTGACATAGGCGTCCTTGTCGGCCACGGAAACCGATCCGGTGCCGTGCAGGGCGATCGCCTTGAGATTTTTGCTGCCCATCACCGCGCCAACGCCGCCGCGCCCGGCCTCGCGTCCGTAGTCGTGGTTGATGGAGGCATACAGCACCTGGTTCTCGCCGCCGGGGCCGATGGCCGCGATCTGAAATTCCTCGCCAAACTGCTTCTTCATGGCGACTTCCACATCGATCGAGCCCCTGCCCGCGTACTGGGATGCATCCCGCAGCTCGACCTGCTGGTTGTCGATGAAGAGATAGACCAGCCTGGGACTTTTCCCTTCCAGGATGATGCTGTCGATGCCGGCATATTTCAGCTCGGCAGTGAAGTGACCGCCCATCGATGCGGAGGCATAGCCACCCGTCAGCGGGGCTTTCGTCGTCCAGTCGCATTTGCCGCCGCCCGCAGCGAGCATGCCCGAAAGCGGACCGCTCGAAATGATCAGCTTGTTCTCAGGGCCCAGCGGATCAACATGAACCGGCACTTCGCGGGTCAGGAAGTAGATGCCAAAGCCGCGGCCGCCGATGAAATCCCGGGCCACCTGCTCGGGGGTCGGCTCACGGGTGATCCTGCCCGTGGTCAGGTTGATGCGCAGAATGGTTCCACCATATCCGTTCATGTCTGCCTCCTACGCCTCTTCCGCAATCCACAACGCTTCCGTGCCGCAGACTTCCACACAGTCGCCGCACAGGTCACACTCCCAGGCGGTGTTCGGCACCAGCTCGGGCCGCATGAACATCACGCCTTCAGGGCATTCGGGCACGCAGGCTTCGCACATGATGCAGTCCTCCTGCACCACGTAATAGGCGCCCTTCTCGTTCTGCTTGATGCAGTCCACCGGGCAGACCGCAGCGCAGTCCCCGCACTGGGTGCAGACCTTGACCTGATAGACACCCGGTGCCGGGAAATGGGGTTCGATGATGAGCGCTGCCATCTTGGGATTGCTGACGCCGAACAGGTTCAGCGAGCAGGCCACCCGGCAGGCATTACAGCCGGAGCATTTGGCATGATCCGCATAGAGCCGCATAGGACCTCCTTCATGAGTATGACACTGGTTACAGCATATCTCGATTCAAATCAACAAAAAAGCGCCATTCATCCTTATCCGGCTGGACAAGCATCCTAAAGATTTCTTTAACGCTCGATCCTGATTCAAGTGTGGCCAGAAACGGTGACCCTTTTTATCCTGTTTTCTTCGCCGGCTTTTTGGTACGATCAGGCGGCAATCCATCGTTTGTCTTCCAACAAGGAGAACTTCGTGGCAAATTTCAACCCCGAACACAAGGCCGTTCTCGACGATCTGCTGCTGGGCCACCCGGCTGTCCGTCCCGGAAAGATGTTTGGATTTCCCGCCTATTACGCGGGCAGGAAGCTTTGTATCTGTCTTTATGAAGAGGGAGTGGGACTCAAGATCCCGGAGCAGACGGCTGTGCGCTTATTAAAGGAAGATCCACATGTCATTCCCTTCCAGCCCTATGGGAAGCGCATAATGCGGGAGTGGATCCAGATCAACGTGCGCGGCTCGGAGGAATACAGGCAGTATCAGGCTGTATTTGAGGAATCGATCGAGCATGTGCTGGCACAGCGGGAGCAGGTCAAATCCTAGGGGGGCTGATCACTCTGATATCGGGATTAGCGTTTTCGTGAACTCTCCGTAGCCCCAGCCATCCAGCTCCGGAGGCGTTACATCCAGTGCAGTGAGCATGCTGTTGATCTGTTCGCGGTGTTCGGTGGCATGGTTGATGATCTGGACGAGGACCACCCACGGCTCCACAGAATACCCATCGGTCGTCACCAGGCGGGTGGTGGGAAATTTGGCCTCCTCCTTGAGCAGTACCAGGAGCCCTTCGCCGCTGTCAATGGCAGACTGTTTGAGGTCGGCAAAGGCGATAGGCGTAATTTGTTTTTTTCTCTCCTCCACCGGCAGGGTCAGGAGGGCCAGGTAGCCTCGCTGTGAAGAGACCAGGTGCAGCAGCGTCTGCCGGATCGTCCCCTTTGTGACAGAGTGCGGCTCGGCGTCGAGCTGTTCATCGCTCAATTGAGAGCAGGCCTGGATCATCTGGATGTTGGCCCAGTTGTTATGCTCAAATACCTTT
>JBLMZU010000098.1:0-20201 GCA_050258995.1 Bacteroidota bacterium | reverse complement strand
GACTGGCTTTACTAGAGCCAAGTCGGGTGCCTGCATTTCGGTCATATTGTAGTATTCGCTGATACGACCAGATACAACCACTTCATCTCCTACCTGAGGTATATAAGGCCCATCCGCGCTGGACAGAGTGCTAGCAGTGCTCATGAAGACGAACAGACCATCCGATGAGTTTGCATCTGTGTCCGCGGTAGCTGCCGTGTTCTGTATGTAGAAACCTTTATAGCTATCAGTAGTGCCGCTGATAGCCTGGAGGGTCGTCTCGTAAATCACACCCTGCACGATAACTGCGGTGTTCCCGGCATTGTTTCCGGAGACAGGCGCGAATGGTGAGCGATGCGTAAGTGGATTCTCACTGTCTGAGACTATTCCATTGACTGAGCCGATTGGGATTATGCTGGCAATAGTCAGCTGGAGAGTTGTAGTCGTGCTCCGTAGCTGTGCGTCACTGGCGGTACAGAGGAAGCTCAGGCCGCCATTACCTTGGTTATTAGGCACCGTAACGCGATATGAGAAGACGTTGTCACCGGCGACAAAATCGCCGTTATTACCATCGTCAAAGAACGCCTGCGCGTTCGAACCGCCAATAGCAGTGAGATCACATGAAACTGCCAACCCAGTGCTCGCTGGTAAGTAACCGGGGATAACGGGGACGGTCAGCAGGGACACACCGCCCGCGGGAAGTATAGCAGGCATACCCACGCCATAGCCGTGAGGCGCTGGGTTACTATTGCGAGGATACGGTATACCGACCATGAAATCGTCTGTGTTGTTATCCGTATCGATGCTGCCATCACTGTTACGTATGGCGGCGATTGTATTACTCAGAGTCGCCGTTGGGCCGGTACCTTCATAGCAGTCGGTGCTTGTTCCGAAGCCAACAAAGTCTACAACGTTGGTGTTGCCCTTCGGGCACGAACCTGAAAGGGCTACAGTGCTCTTAACTAGGGCAACCTTGCCGGCTGTGCCGCTCAAATTGATCGAGCCTGTTAAATCCGGCGTAGGCAAGCTGACATTTCCTCCAGAGCCTGCTGCTTCCTGGATCAGGTAGTAGTGGCCCGGCTGAAGCGTGCCAGAAAGATTCGTTTTATTAGTCCAGGACGTACCAGTTGTGGAGGCATATTGCACGGACCAGCCGGTGAGATTGACAGCAGTTGACCCAAGATTATATATCTCAATAAAATCGTTCTTGTAGGTCGCACCGCTATTTCCTCCTCCCCCGTATACCTGACTGATGACAATAGTTGTTGAAACTGCCTGTGCCTTCCGTGTTGGCAAAGCCATCAGCACCAACGTCATTACCATCATCAACGAAAACACTTTGAACAAATGTTTATTCATGCCATTCTCCTCTGTAGTCATGATGAATATAGGGCAATCTGCCATTACGGCAATACATTGTGGTCAATTTTCGATTTTGTGGGTAGCAGGCACCTCCAGGCATTTAACTTCCAAGCGATCCTACAATTGTGAAATCCCCCACATTCCTTATTGTAGGAGGGAACAGCTCAAAAAACAAGTGACTTGTAACCTATTTGTGATTTTTTAAGTTTATAGCTGCTTGGGACTTTTTTTCAGATCACCCACTAATTTTTTTGCTCTTTATTGGCACAACCATCATCACGAAATCCAGGATGGCAACGCTTGAAGCAACTTGCTCTCGTTTAAAACCTTTGCGCCGGCAAGTCAGGATAAATAATCCAACTCGCCGGCGCTCACTTTTGGACATTCAATCAGATAGTGCTTCAGCTTATGGGAAGCTTACCACAGTAACCGGGACATCCGGGTTGGCGATGGTCGACGACCCGCCGGTTCCATTGATCACGTTCAGGATGCCGCCCTTCCCCACGCTGGGATCGAGGAAGATCGTGAGCAAATTGTGCATGCTTCCGGCCGGCAGAGTGGCAGGGACCTCGAACGCGTTATCGGCATAGATGTCCACGCCCTGATTAAAGAAGCTGTAGCTGCCCATCCCGGCTCCGTTGAAGGATGTCACTGTGTCAGCCACCTTCAGGGCAGGGAAGCCCAGGCCTCCATTTGGCTGCGACCAGGCAGCCTGGCTGGGTGGGTCATAGGGCATCTCATTCTGGAAAAAGATGACCGTGCCGCCATTCCCGTTCCAGATCGTCTCAGTCTTCTGGTAGTGCTCTACGAACAGGCCGTACGCGGTAACATTATCGCCGTTGACGATCAAACCTGTATCGGCAGTGTTGAGGGTCCAGCCCACGCCGTTGCCGTGGTCGGCCCGCCAGGACCAGATGTCGTCGAGGATGACATTGTCACTGTTCACGATCAGGGCCGTTGTGGCCTTGCCGGGGGTCGCGCCGCCGATACGCAGGAACACGTCAGAAAGCAACGTCGGGTTGCCTGGGTCGCTTACAAGTGATTCTGCCGTACCCACCTGCAGCAGCACCGGGGAGTTCTTCGGTCCGGCATCGAACAGCAAGCCTGCGAGTTTCACACCTGTTATATCGTCAGAGACGACCATCGTGGTCTGCCCGGCGGTCGGGACAAGGGTTGGGAAGCCCAGACCGAGCACCACTGCATTGGACCGCTTGACCTTGAGCGTCTTGTCAAGCTGGTAGATGCCAGGCGTGAAAATCAAATTCTGACCATGAGCCAGTGCATTGTTGATTGTCTTTGCGCTGTCGGTCGGTTTAGCGATGAAGAACTGGTCAATGGGGATCGACGTGCCTGCAGTCGAGCCGCTTCCCCAGGTGGTTCCTGCTGAATTTTGGCGCATCGCCGGTACAAAGACCTGGAACTTGCCGGAGGAATCCACATACAGGTACGGCTGCTCACGTGTCACCGGGCTGGTTGCAACTGTAGTGTACGGACCGCCGCATGACGCCTGACCCGGAAAACACTCAGCCGGCGCGCCAACCACGCCTGAGAAAACCTGGTTCCAGACGCCGTTGGTCCAGCCGCTGAGCGTACTATCCCTGACGACCCACTGCTGCTGCGAGCCGTTGATCACCTGGCCGTCGAATTGTGAATCGGCGATAAAGCCGCCACTGGCAAACGACGGGCCGGTGCAGTAGTCCATCAGGGTAATGTTCTGCCCGTTTCCGACGATGTGAACCCTGCGCATCGGCGCAGCTTGCGAAACGGCCCAGAATTCGCCCGTGTAGCACCCGTTCAGATTGTTCACGTTGATCGTCAGGTTCGACAGCGAGCGCCAGAAGTTGTTGAGCGCGGTGCAACTGCCGTCGACGCACTGGTTATGTACGTAGATGGACCCGTTGATTACGACGTCGCTCGGGGAAAAGCCGAGACCCGCCACGGCAGTGTAGTAGCCAACTTGAAAGTTGAGCGGGGTTATAGCTGTACCGTATGTGCCAGGCTTGAACAGCAGTGCGTAGCGCTGCGATCCAAACTGGTTGGAAACCTGCTGCGCAGCGATGGCATCGACCGCTGCCTGGATCTGGCTTGTCGGCATGCTGGGGTCGAAGATCAGCACATTTGGTCCGAAGTTCGGCTGGCCTGCGGCTGATGCGCTCTGCATTGGCAAAGCCATCAACATCAAAGCCAGGATCGTGATCGAAGAAAATATCTTGAACCACTGCTTGGTCATGAATGCTCCTTTGATTGATTGGTTGGTTGAATAAATGGTTTTGGCCAGGGTTGTGAGTAAATTCGATTATGTTAGGGTTAACCTCCTTGCGAGCATATATAATATATTCCATTTGTACTCCGACCTTCAAACACCCCATAGTATATCCATTTTAGAATACGGGCAAAAAAAATACAAGATGGTGTAACCTATTGGTGATTTCTTAAGTTTGGAGAGGTCTAGAGAATCCTTGCTATAATCCCTCTCATGTCACCCCTTCGCGCCGCCACAAAACTGTGGACCCGTGACAGCAGCATCCTGCTGGGTGGGTTTTTGGTTACCATTTTCCTGATAGTCTATATCTGGTGGCCGCTGGCGCAGGAATATCTGGCCTATGTGGATTGGAGCGGTGCGTGGTGGCGCTACATCGACTGGCTGCTGCTCGGCATCTTTGGCTTCATGTCCATCACGATCATCAGCCGGGCAAATCTGAAAACGGACCTGCTGATCATCTTCGTCGGCATCTGCGGTGGGCTGGCAATCGAATCGTGGGGCACGCAGACCAATATGTGGCACTATTACACAGCTGAAAGGCCGCCGCTTTGGATTATCCCGGCCTGGCCAATCGCATCCCTCTCCATCGATCGGATCACGCGGGGACTTAACTTTTTAACCACAAAGGTCATGAAGGAGCGCGGAGGAGAGGGAGTTTTTAAGGCTCTTTACTGGCTGACCTTCTCTACTTTTTTAGGTTTAATGTTGGTCTTTGTAGCCCCGACCTTCGACAAGTCCTTCACCTGGCTGGCGGTCGGACTATGTGTTCTGCTTATTCTGACCCCCGCGGATTACCGCCTGGCAGTCCTGATCTTTCTCGCCGGTACGGGACTTGGATATTATCTCGAGCTATGGGGCACCACCCGGGAATGCTGGACTTATTACACAAATCAAACGCCACCCCTGTTTGCCGTGCTGGCGCATGGGATGGCGGCGGTTGCTTTCTGGCGGGCAGGACTGGTGTTCAAATCTGTCTGGGGGAAATCCGGCTACTCGAAGAAGCAGCCGGCTCACACTGCCGAGGAAATGTAGTTTGTCATTCCAAAGCTGGTATTTCTTCCTCAAAGTTATATTTCATCCATTTCAGTCTTGACTGAAATTACTAAAACGAATAGACTCCCCCCACCGGAGACTTCACCATGAAAAAGAACCCGTCGGTCTCTACCGACAAATTCAAAAATCTGGATCCCGAGCTGGCCCGCTTCATCGAAAGCATGGGCATGTATTTCGAGAGTTACGGCATCCCGCGCATCGGCGGCCGCATCCTCGGGTTATTGCTCATCTCTCATGAGCCGCTTACCGCGGAACGGATTGCCTCCATTCTGAAGGTCAGCCGCGCCAGCATTTCGACGAATTTTCGCATCCTGCTGACCAGCGGCCTGGCGGAGAAGGTCACTCGTCCCGGCGATCGAACCACATACTTTGTTTTCCCGGAAACGGGACTGGAGAAAACACTGCTGGTCGAAATCCAGGGAATCCAGGCCTTGAAACGGCTCGTCCAGCAGGGATTGAATGCCCTGCCGCCGGGAGATGCGGCGCGCGACCGGATGAAGGAGATGCAGGATTGGACAGACTTTCTAACCAGGCTTTATCAAAAGGCACTGGTTGAATGGCAGGGGCGGGCCTGAAAAAATAATCGGTAATACAAAGGATACGGATGCAAGCTGAAAAGGTTCACTTTACAAAAGAGAAGGAAACCATGCTCGTTACACTATATGGACGGGCACTGGAAACGGACGCGCAGAATCCGATTCTACACGACCCCGCCGCGGTGGAGGCTGTTCAACGGATCGATTACGACTTTGAGAGTCTCAACGTCAAGTGGAACGACATCCTTGCCATCGCGGCACGCGCCAAAATGTTCGATCTGTGGGTGGAGGAATTCCTCTCCGGCAATCCCAAAGCCAGCGTCCTGCACCTGGGCTGCGGACTCGACAGCCGCGTCTATCGCATCGATCCATCGCCGGATGTTTTATGGTTCGATGTGGATTATCCGGAGATTATCGAATTACGCCAGCGCCTGTTCCCGGAGCGCGCCAATTACCGGACGATCGGCTCCTCGGTCACGGACCCAGCCTGGATCGAGCAGGTGCCGGTCGACCGTCCCGCGCTGATCGTCGCCGAAGGATTGATGTATTACCTGAAGGAGGAGGAAGTCCAGGCGCTGGCCAGGCGGATCGTGGACCGCTTCGCAAGCGGCCAGATCATGTTCGATGCCGTCAGCAAACTGTATCTAAAAATGCAGAAAACGAATGTTGGAATCAGCGCCACCGGTGCGAGGATGTGGTGGGGGCTTGACGATCCGCACGAGCTCGAAAGGTGGGATCCGCGCATTCATCTCCTCACAAACCTGAGCGTCATGGATCGGAATTTCCCGAACATTCAAAAGATGTCCGGTGGCATGAAAGCGGTCCTGCGCGTCCTGGCCTGGATTCCGGCTTTGAAAAACATGGGTTTGATGCTGCGCTATCAGTTTTGAGACAGTCATCGCCGCTATTTGTCATACAACTTTCATAATTTTGCTCCCTTCTCGATTCCTTGGATTAATTTTTGTCTTGACAGAAATATAGGAAGAGGAATATTATCTGTAAAAATAAACCGACGGTCGGTTTATTAAAAGAGATACCATGCCCAGAGTTGTAAAAGAAGAAGATTATGCCGCCCGGCGCAATGAGATTTTGGATGTCGCCCGCACGTTGGTGTACACCAAGGGTTATGAGCAGATGTCCATCCAGGACATCCTGGATGAGCTGAACATCTCAAAAGGCGCCTTCTACCATTATTTCGATTCAAAACCCGCCCTGCTGGAGGCGCTGATCGACCGCATGGGCGATGAAGCCGAGGCTACGATTTTCCCCCTGCTTGACGACCCGGTCCTCCCTGCCCTGGAAAAGCTGCGCCGCTATTTCAGCGTTGCAGTCCAGTGGAAGAGTGCCCAAAAGGAATATATGCTGGCATTGCTGCGCGTCTGGTATTCGGATGATAACTCCATTATCCGGCAGAAGGTGTTTGCCAAGATGCGCGATCGGGTTACGCCAGCCTTTACACGGGTCATCCGCCAGGGGATCCAGGAGGGAACACTTTCCACACCCCATCCGGAACAGACCACCGAGATCGCGCTATATCTCATTTTGGGCCTGGGAGATAAATTTGGAGAGGTGATTCTGGGGCATGAGGCAGGAAAAAGTCAATGGAGCGCGGAGGAAAAATTCCGTGTCATAAACGAGGCAGTGATCGCCTACACCGATGCACTGGAGCGTGTTCTGGGCGCGTCTGCCGGTTCGATGCAATTAATGGATGCAGATTCAATCCGTGTCTGGATCGATTAGAGATAGCTGAAAGGAGCAACAATGAAACTTTACCTGCGCCTCGCATGGCGCAACATCTGGCGGCACAAACGCCGTACGATCATCATCGTTCTTGCCATGTCGCTGACCCTGGCGTTGATGATGTGGTATGACGGGCTGATGAACGGCTTTACCGACGCGATCTACGGGAATGCTGTAAAAGTCCTGGGTGGCAATATCCAGGTGCATGCCGATGGATATCGCGCCCAGGCAAACTCCACTCCCCTCCTGCCGTTGACGGATGCCCAGGCAGTGGTGAGTGCTGCGGAAGCCAACCCCAAGGTCCTGGCAGCAACACAGCGTGTCAAAACGGGCGGATTGGTCACCAGTCGTGAGGGCGCATTTGCTGTGGGCATTACAGGCGTCGAGCCCGAAAAGGAATTGAAGGTGAATATCGTCGGGCAGTACGTCACAGAAGGGCGCAACCTCACCAGTGACGATACAGACAGCCTCCTGATCGGCAAGGGACTGGCCGATGCCATGAACGTCAAGCTTGGTGACCGCATCACGATGGTTGGTCGCTCGCAGCACAAAGAGATGCGCCAGCGCACGATGACCATCGTCGGCATCTACGACCTCGGCATGCCAGATATTGAAAAGGAGACCGTTTACATTTCCCTCGGTGAAGCAAAATCGCTCTACGAGCTGACTGCCCCCACGGAAATTGCGATCTTCCTGCAGCACATCGGCCAGGAAAACGATGTCATCACCGGCCTAAAATCCGGTTTATCCGGTTATGAGATCGAATCGTTCCAGGCGAACTACCCGGATCTTGCCAATGCCATTACTTCCAAGACTGGTGTGATGAACATCTTCAGTGTAATCATCATCGCCATCGCAGGCGTCGGTATTCTCAACCTGCTGTTGATGGCAGTTTACGAACGAACGCGTGAGATCGGCGTGCTCGGTGCGATGGGACTCAAACCAAGACAGATCTCATTGCTGTTCGTTCTCGAAGGAACGATGATCGGTCTGGTCGGCGTCGTCGCGGGAATCGCGCTGGGTCTGCTGCTCAATGGCTACTTGGGAAAGGTTGGGATGGACTTCGGCAACCTGACACAGGCAGCCAGTTATATGGCGCTGGTCAAGGATAAGGTCTATCCCACGCTGGGCATCGAAAAATTACCGATGCGGGCATTCACGGTCGTGATCATTTCCGCGTTGGCGGCGCTGATCCCTGCCATCGAAGCAGGTCGCCGCGAGCCTGCCGAAGCACTGCATTTTGTATAGGTGTACCATGATCCAAATTTTCAAAATGGCTTTTCGTGATCTCGGTCGCAACCGCCGCCGAAGTTTCTTCTCCGCACTGGCGGTTGCGATCGGTCTGACCCTGTTGATTTTGATGTCTTCCGTGATTCAGGGCGAGATTGGTAGTGCCCTTGAGTCAGCCATCCACCTGCAGAGTGGGCATCTTCAAATACGAGCCGCATCCTATGACGAGAACAAATCCAGCCTCAAGTGGGAGGATCTGGTCGAGAATCCAGACCAGGTCGCCAGTCAGGTTGCAGCGCTGGATCAAGTGAAGGCTGCCACTCCACGCCTGTATGCCAGCGGATTCCTCTCCACAGGCGATGAATCGTCAGGCGTACGGATCTACGGCATCGATCCTCAATCCGCTGCGAACGATCCGTATCGCCAGGGAATTGTCAAGGGAGATTTCCTGACTGCCGACGACCGTGAAGGATTGCTGATCGGCAAACCGGAAGCATTGAAACTTCACCTGCAGGTCGGTGACAAGGTCAGTCTTTCGGTCAACACTTCCAACGGCGATGTACAGGAACAGAGCTTTACGATACGCGGCATTTACACAACCAATACCTATGGCTTTGATAGCAGTACCGTCTTGCTGCCGCTGGCAAAGGCACAGGCGCTCACACAGACGGAGAATCATGCCAGCACAGTCTTCGTCATCCTCAAGGACACATCGCTCACCGACAGCGTTGCAAGCGCCATCAAGGCCCCAACGGGCCTGCAAGTTAAGACCTGGAAGGATCTGAACGCGTTGCTCACTGAGTTCGAGACCCTGGCGAATAGCTATATCGGGATCTTTTACCTGATCATCCTTGCCATCACCGCTTCGGTCATCATCAATACCCTGATCATGTCGGTCTACGAACGAACACGTGAGATCGGCATTCTGTCAGCCATCGGTATGAGAGGCGGTCGCATCATGGGATTGTTCCTGGCGGAATCCACCTACCTGGCAATCGGCGGTGTGCTTATGGGATTGGTCCTTGGTGTGATTGCCGTTCGCCTCTTCAATATCAATGGGTTCTACATCGGCAATATGGGACTGAACGGTATGCTGGTCTCCGATACGATCCGCGCCCGGTTGACTGTCGATAAGATTGTCAACGTAACCGTCTTGACCTTTGTCGCCACAATCCTCTCCGGGCTGTACCCAGCCTGGATGGCTTCCCGAATGGAACCGGTTGAAGCCTTACGTGCAGAAAAATAGACGCGGACCTCATTTCCGCGAGGAGTACAAAATGGAAGTCGTAAAAATCGAAGATGTCACTCGAACTTATAAAATCGGAAAGATCGAAACGCAGGCTTTGCGAGGCGTCAACCTTTGCATCGAAAACGGTGAATTCACTGCACTGATCGGACCTTCCGGCTCGGGCAAGACCACGCTTTTACAGATGATCGGCTGCCTTGACCAGCCGACCAATGGCCGTGTGCTGATCAATAACAAGGATGTCACCCGTCTCAACCGCAATCAGCGCGCCGACATGCGTCGCGGGACGATCGGGTTCATCTTCCAGTTCTTTGCGCTGATCCCTACCCTGAGCGCCTATGAGAACGTGGAAATGCCGCTCCTGCTCAACAGGCATTCGCCCAAGGAGCGCAAGGAACGCGTGATGGAGCTGCTCCAGGCGGTCGACCTGGTGGACCGCGCCAATAACCGTCCCGACCAGCTCAGCGGTGGACAGCAGCAGCGTGTCGCGGTCGCCCGGGCGCTGGCGCCCAACCCGACCCTTGTCCTGGCCGACGAGCCCACCGCCAACCTGGATACGGAAAACGGCAGGCAGGTCATGGATATCATGCAGCGCCTGAATAAGGAAACCGGCGTCACCTTTATCTTTGCCACCCACGACCCACGCGTCATTAGTTATGCCCGCCGCGTGGTCACGCTGCATGACGGATTGATTGAAAGCGACAAAAGAATCAGCTAAACTCGTCGCATCAAGGAGAAAGCATAGAATGAAGCATGCATGGTTATTTCTTATTGTTTTTGCGCTCGTTTTAAGCGCATGCACATCAGCCGGTTCCACACCGACCGCCATCCCAACCATATCGCTGGATGGCAATAACGGATCTCCGTCGAACAATCCATCTGATAATCCAAATTCCGTTTCTGCAACAGCGATCATCGTTCCAGTCCATGAAGCAGATCTATCGTTTGCAAATGTGGGACGGGTCAAGGCAGTGAATGCAAAGGTCGGAGATCAGGTCAAGGCAGGACAGCCGCTGGTCGAGCTCGATACAACCCTCCTGGAAGCCAAGGTCAAAGAGGCGGAGGCGAATTTAACCGTGGCAAAGGTCCAGGTCGACTATCTGAAGCGGGTGGGCACGGATGAAGTTCACCTGGAATCCGCGCAAGCCGAGGCGGATCGCGCCCAGGCTCTCCTGGATTCCGCAAATACGACCCTGGCTACACAATCCACCCTCACTGCTCCCTTCGATGGAACAATTGTCTCGGTCGATATTTCTCCTGCCGAAACAGTCGTGCCGGGACAGGTGGTTGTCACCATGGGCGATCTTTCCAGGTTTCAGGTTGAGACTAAGGACCTGAGCGAGCGTGATATACCGCGCGTGCAGGTGGGACAAACAGCCAGCGTGTTGATCGACCCCCTGAATAAGGAATTTTCCGGAAAGGTCGTTGATATTTCCCGTATCTCATCCACAGTGGGTGGAGATGTCGTCTTCAAAGTGACCATTGATCTGGATCAACAACCCCAGGGATTGTTGTGGGGCATGAGTGCGGATGTGAATATCGACACCGGAAAGTAAGAATGAAGCGCTTCTTTGGGTCAGTTCTCAGTGTGATCGTTATTCTTACCGTTCTTGCACGCGCGAGCGATGCAAGTGCAGAAACGGTGCTTGCTGCTCCCGGGAATGATGCTTCCGCACAAAAAACGGTGACCGCATCGGGGGTCATCGTTCCCGCCCAGGTGTCCGAATTGGGCTTCCTGATCTCGGGAATGGCCAGGGATATTCCTGTCAAGGAAGGAGACACTGTAAAGGCAGGGCAAACGCTGATGGTGCTCGATACACCTGATTTGCAATTTGCAGTTGACGAAGCCCAGGCCGCCCTGCGCGCCTCCCAGGCGCAGGCGGAAATTCGCAAGAATGATGTCATAAGGAAATACATCATCAATTACGAGAAGTTCACTGTCAAGAAACTCAAGCTTAGCGTGCCGCATGAAGTGATCGAAATGGCCGATGCCAGCGTTCAACAGGCACAGGCCTTGGTGGAGAATGCACAGGCCAGGCTGGCGCAAGGCACACTGGCGGCTCCTTTTGGCGGAACAGTCACCTCGCTTAAGGTCATTCCGGGGGAATACGTTCCATCGGATGAAGCTGTTGTCACGCTCGCCACCCTGGATGATCTGCAGATCGAAACCACGGATCTGAGCGAGCGCGACATACCAAATGTTCAGATTGGGGATCCCGTCAACATATTTATCGAAGCGTTGAACAAAAACATCAGCGGTAAGGTCACCGGCATTTCACCGAAGGCAGATATCGTCGGCGGTGATGTCGTCTTTAAAGTTACGATTGCACCGGATATACAGCCTGAGGGCCTGCTATGGGGCATGACTGCAGAAGTTGAAATTCAAAGCAGGAAATAAGCAATGAAGACAAGAACGAACCGATCTTATTTTCTACAGCTCATCAGTTTGGGTCTCATCCTCCTCGTCCTGGCCAATCCTGTATCCACGGCACGGGCTTCAGATGCCAATCGGCCTGTTGCGGCTCAGAAAACGGTGACAGCTTCCGGGGTGGTCGTCCCGACACACACAGCCCAATTGGGTTTCCTGATCTCGGGTCTTGCACGGGAAATTCCGGTGAACGAAGGGGACCTGGTACAGGCGGGACAAACCCTGATGGTGCTGGATACACCTGATTTGCAATTTGCAGTTAACGAAGCCCAGGCGGCGCTTCGGTCTGCCCAGTCGTATGCAGATCTACAAAAATATAGACGGGTAAAGAATCAGAGGAACGGCAGGACCTTTTATGATGTTATTCCGGCTGTGTTCAGGCAACGTGCAGACGCAAAAGTTCAACAGGCACAGGTGGCGCTGGAATTAGCACAGATCAATCTTGCAGAGGGCACGCTGACGGCTCCTTTTGAGGGAACAGTCACCTCGCTTAAGGTCATTCCGGGGGAGTACGTTCCATCGGATGAAGCTGTTCTCACGCTCGCCACCCTGGATGATCTGCAGATCGAAACCACGGATCTGAGCGAGCGCGACATTGCGAATGTAAAGGTTGGAGTGCCGGTAAACATACACGTTGAAGCACTCAACGAAACTTTCACGGGAAAAGTGGTCAATCTCTCGCCCAAAGCCAATGTTGTCGGCGGTGACACTGTATTCAAAGTCACGATCGCGTTCGATACGCAACCCAAAGACCTGCTTTGGGGTATGACAGCCGATGTGACGTTCAACGCACCATGAGCACATTCTAAGAGAAACACATCAGGGATGCAGTTGATTTATAATCATTTCATCCCTTTTTGATTACGAAGTGCCGCCCTCGCATGCCTAACTTTCAATCGGAAACTCGATCCATATTCCAGGCAGGAAGTTGACTTGTAATTGAATGAGGCGGCGACCCATTGGAGTAACCATGTCCCTTCCCACAAAAATCACGGTCATTGGCGCCGGCTCTGCGTCATTTGGTGAGAACACGCTGTCCGCGATCATGCGCTCAAAAAAATTGTGCGGATCCACGCTTGCCCTGGTCGACAGAAACGCCGACAGTCTGGATATTGTCAATCGTCTGGCAAACAAACTCAATCGCGAGTGGGATGCGCAGTTCAATATCACAGCCCACACCGATCATCGAGAGGCACTTACGGACAGCAGGTTTGTCGTAAATGCAATCGAAGTCGGCGCGCGCGAAAACTTATGGCAAAAGGATTTCGAAATCCCCATCAAGTATGGAGTGCGCCAGCCCTATGCTGAAAATGGAGGACCCGGCGGCTTTGCACATGCCGCGCGCAACATCGGTCCCATTATGCAGATCGTACATGAGATGGAACAGGCCTGTCCCGACGCCTGGTTTGTGAATTTCACCAATCCGATGATCCGTATTTGCGATGCTGTCAATCGCCACAGTACGATTAAAGCTGTGGGGTTATGCCATCAAATATATGCAGGCTATACCATGGTGGGTGTTGCGTTGGCAAAGGATCTTGGCATTGAAGTACCGGAAGGGCTGACCGGCCTGCATGCAGCCGTCGATCAGCATCCTCTCCAGCATCGCGTACGGGAACAGATCGTGCCATTGGTGGATATTCGCGCGGCGGGATTGAATCATTTCAGCTGGATCCTTTCCATCCATGACAAACGGACAGGCGAGGACCTGTACCCGCTGTTCAGAAAACGATTCTTCGAGCTGGATCCGGCATTTGAGCCGCTGACGAGGGATGTCTTTTCCGCCTTTGATCTGTTTCCTGTTCCCGGCGATACGCATTTGTGTGAATATCTCCCCTGGCTAAGCGATGCGCAGACCAGACCCTGGGACAAATACAACATCCGTCTCTACGATTGGGACCTGATGGCTGCTGTCCGCGAATTCGAGCTGGGGCGATTAAACGATTTATCAAGCGATGAAGCCACCATTGAAGGATTGCTTGATACGGATTCAGAAGGTGCGCTGGAAATGATCGAGAATCAGGTTACTGCAACCACTCATTATCACCTGGCTGCCAATCTATCCAACCAGGGACAGATCAGCAACCTGCCGCTTGGATCGATCGTGGAAACGCCAGTTATCGTCGATGGAGCGGGAATTCATCCTGTCCATGTGGGCGCATTACCAGGCGGGATTGCCGAGCTCTGCCGTCGCGAAACCTTTGTTGCCCAGATGTGCGTGGATGCGGCATTCGAGGGGTCCCGTGAAAAGGCCTTGCAGTGTCTGTTGCTCGATCCTGTGATCACCGATATTGAAACCGGCAAAAAGATCCTGGATGAATATTTGACCAGCTACAAGGAATATCTCCCCCAGTTTTGGAAATAAGAATCCTGCGGAGATAGAAGGCTCCCCGGGCGTAAATGATCGTTTATCAAATCCCGAAGAGGTGACATGATCGTAACGTGTATGTCACCCCTTCGGGCGTGGAAGATTTGAGGCCGGAAGATGAAAATCGTCAATCCATATCCTGAAAACGATCGCCTGATCCAGCAGGCTGCGCAGTTGCTGGTGGACGCCTTTCGCGAGCACTGGCCGGATGCATGGCCGACTCTCCAGGAAGGGCGCAAAGAGGTCGGAGAAATGCTTGAAAAGGAGCGAATTTGCCGTGCAGCGGTCGATTCTGAGGGCAATTTACTGGGAATCATTGGAGGAATCCCTGCTTATGACGGCAACGTCTGGGAGCTGCACCCGCTCGCCGTACAGCCATCTTTACAGGGACAGGGTATCGGCCAGGCGCTGGTAAAGGATTTTGAGACGCAGGTCCGCTCCAGAGGCGGACTGACCATCACGCTTGGCACAGACGATGAGGATGGCATGACCTCCCTGTCCAATGTAGATCTGTATGGAAACCTCTGGGAAAAGATACGGGACATCCGCAATCTAAAGAACCATCCCTACGGGTTCTATCATAAGATGGGGTACGTCATCACCGGTGTTGTGCCGGATGCCAATGGCCCGGGCAAGCCCGACATTTTAATGGCAAAGAGGGTTTAATGCGTTTCTGTCACCTTGGTGATCGAACGAGGTGTCTCAGTATCGTATCCCTTCACCTGGGTGAGGTGACAGGCAAAGAGCTGAGCAGGGATAATGCCCACCAACGGTGTGAGCCATTCCGGGATGAGAGGCGGTAACTGGATCGGGGACTGGGCAAGAGAAAGCGTTTCCGCATCATCCGAGATGACAACCAGCTCTGCATTCTTTTGTTTTCTTAACCGACCCAGCATATCCTGCATCGTTTCCTGGACCCGTCCGGAAGGCGCAACCGCCAGAACGGGAAATCCGCCCTCCACCATCGCAATCGGTCCATGTTGAAAATCCGCGGAGGAATATGGTTCTGCAATCACATAGGTAAGCTCTTTCATTTTAAGCGCCCACTCGAAGGCGGTTGCATAATTGAAACCGCGTCCAAGGACTACGCATTGGCTCATATATCGATAACGCTGGGTCATATGAGCAATCTGTTGATCGAGTGCAAGCACATACTCGGCCAGGCGGGAAACAGACGACAGTTCGTCCCAGCGCTCCTGGGACTCACTTAATGCTGCAGAGAGCATCGCAATTGCCATTAATTCCGTTGTATAGGTTTTCGTGGCTGCAACAGCCTTCTCCTCTCCGGCTTGAATATCTAGTACAAAGTCTGAAGCCGCGGCAAGGGGAGAGTCCGGAACGTTCGTGATCGCCAGCGTCAGGCAGTTCTGTCTGTGTCCCTCTTCAAGCACGCTGACGATATCGGGCGATTGTCCCGACTGGGATACTCCCACAACCAGTGCATTGTTCAAACGAGGGGGGCTTTGATAGTACGTAAACAGCGATGGGGTTGCCAGTGCAAGTGGCAGACCGTTGTGCGCCCCCCACAGATAATTTGCATATCTTCCCGCATTATCAGATGTCCCACGCGCTGCCAGGAACGCGTACTGCACGTTACGGGATCGAATTGCCTTTGCGATCTCAAGAACAGTCTGCTTTTGCGAATCAAGAAGAGATGCGAGTCGTTGTGGTTGTTCGAAGATCTCTGAATGAAGTGTCATGTTTGCCTCTGATGTGATTCTACTGCCTTTCCCGATAACACATAAGAAGGAACATGCTTGTGTTTAAACATACTCCGTATCTTTTCAACAGGAGTGCATTCAACGATTCCATCCCGACAACAGACAACGCACTTTGAATCATAACAACATGACTGCGTGGGCGTTTACAACAACATATAAACATAAACACCAAACGATGATTCACATCCATCAATTTTATTAATCGATAAAAAAATAATACTAACAAAATTTTAAACTTATATATCATCAAAAACCTTTACATAAATGAATAAATAGATACAATCAACATGATTGCATGATAAAAAATATTTGATTCATTTTATTGAATCATGTAACAACAATTTTTAAAATCCAACATCACAACACAAAATAATCATGCAGTCCAATCAGGATCACAAATATTCTATGCAATGAACATCTTGATTGCATAAAGAGAAAGAGAAGGAAAAGGACTCGACATGTATCTCTGTGTATTGACAAGCATACCGGAACCCAATGATGTGCCCTACGATCCATCGCCACACATGAACGGGTTTAAATGGAAACAACATCTGGTAAATCCCAAGAACGTCGAAAGACAATTGCGCGAATTAGTAAATGAAGGAGTGGATGTTTTCTTCAACTTATGTGACGGCACTCCTGATGATGCACTCTCCGGGATCGGTCTGGTGCAGACCATGGAAAAGCTTGCGCTTGCCTTTACGGGTGCAGATTCAAGTTTCTTTGACCCTTCACGTCAGGAAATGAAGGCCTATGGAAAGAAATCGAATGTCCCCGTGCCGAACTGGGTCATGATCGACCGCGTGGAGGATGTGGAGCGCGTGTCGAAGCGCTTGCGCTTCCCTGTCCTCGTCAAGCCGCCACATGGATATGCGAGTGTTGGTATTACCCGTGAATCGCGCTGTGAAAACCTGGAGCAGCTCAGGCTCCAGACCGGGAAGGAAATCGAGCTGTTTGGGCGCGCCCTGCTTGAGGAATTCATCGAGGGACGCGAGTTTACCTGCCTGATCGCCGAAAATCCCGATGATCCGAACAATCCGGTCACCTTCAAGCCTGTGGAATTCATTTTCCCCAAAGGTGAATCGTTCAAGCATTACAACATGAAATGGGTCGAATACGAGCAGATGTCTGTGGCCCCGGTTAATGATGCCGGGATCGAAAAGGTTTTGCGCGAACAGACGTCCCGCCTGTTCAAAGCCATGAATGGCAACGGCTACGCCCGCTGCGATTACCGCATGTCGGCTGATGGGACGATCCACATGCTTGAGATCAACCCGAACTGCGGCATCTTCTATTCCCCGGAGGAGCCGGGGTCAGCGGACTTTTCCCTGATCAATGACCCGGTATGGAACCATCACAAGTTCCTCAAGCTGATCATTCGCTCCGCCCAGAAGCGCCAGATGAACCTGATCGCCAGAAGAGAACAGAAGCGTCAGGTCAAGAAGCAGCGTGTCGAGCAGATGGCCTACTCGTAGGAAGATCAGTCAACCTTGTTAATAAAAAAGAGCGGACCGATTGTCCGCTCTTTTTTATATCCTGGTTTATCTGGCAGTCAGATAGAAAAAATCCCGGGCATTGGGCGTCAAATAGATGCTGGTTTCATTGATCATCTTGTCCAACAGGCGCTCGGCCACCAGTTTGGTACCGTACAAGCTTGATGAATTATTGTTCGCGGGCTGGTACGTTTCGAAATGGGCATAATACTGGTTGATATCGAGCTGAATGGCTGCATACGCACCTTCCTGCTTCAGGACCTGGGCCAGTGTCATGGCTGATGTACCATTTCCAACCGCATAAATGAGATATCTGCCATCCTGCGTGATCCCCAGTCCCGTCCTCCAGGTGATATCGGTGTTCCCGGTATAGCCCCATTCATTCCGATTGTTGTAGGCAAGGTCCGGGCTCAGTTGACCTGCATCGATCAAAGGCGGGCAGTTTTGGCGATAGGCAACGATATCCGCAGAGGGCAGAATATCCTGCCCCCACGCTCCAATCTGCACATGGCCGTCACGATAAACAGCAACCGTGCCCATGTTCGGCCTGGCAGGAAGCAGTGTCACGCCATTTACCATCATCCCATAGTGTCCATTGATGGTTTTAAATCCACCATTGAACGCCGCCACCAGTTTTCCCTGGTCATTGGTCGGGATCATGCCCAGGTTTGGAATGGCGCTTATCACCTGTGGAGCGTGCGAGGGTTCCTGTTTGCCTGGCATCATATGAAGCTGGAGCAGGGAAAGATCCATACGAACAAGAGCCACGGCAGCATAAGGCCGGCTCGGATCCGGAGTCACAAGCGTGCGCGCCATACTGGAGGTTCCGTTCACCAACGGCCCATAAGCCTGCCACCCGGGTGGAAGTGGGGAATAAGCCACCTTGTTGGCATTGCCCGCGGCCAGCTTGGCATTTTTGGCAACCTTCCCGGTTCCGGTTAATTTGGAGGCGGACGGAAGCACTATCGTTTGATTGGAAGTATTCCAGCCGATCTGTGGCGGGCTGTTGCTATATAGATGCCGGCTCATCGTGTCATGTAGGCGGGCCGAAAAGCTCTCCAGCAGAGCCACCGGCTGGGGCCCAAAGATTCCCCGTAGAAGATCCGCCATGTCTGCTCCCAAAGCAGGAGAAGCCGCAGGAACAACTGCCAACACAAAAATTAAACTAAGGAAAGTCAGGAGTCCCAGGCTTATGCTCCAAAGCCATTTTCTTGCACTACCCACCCGCTCCTGGACACTTTTTCCCCGCCTCAAAACAGTAAATTGTTTCACTTTTCCATCCTTGGGTAGCCCAATCTTTTTCTCTTGTCTAGGAAACAAAACACGGATACCTGGCTACCGTAGTATGCTTTTATCCTAATTCAAGCAGGTAAAAAATGCATGAAATATAGATAAATCAACAATGAATCTTTTCACCTTATAATGCCACCGGTGTTTTCAGTATAATAACTGCCATAAAATTGCCAGCAGACTAGCAGACTGATATTCGTACAACGATCAGTTCCATCTCAGGCGACAGTTATTTCGATGCAATACCAAATGAAATACATGGAGGAAATCATGCTTTATAAGAAAATAGCTTTTATCGGTCCAGGTGTCATGGCAGAAGCTGTCATCGCGGGATTGCTTCGCAAGAATCTTGCCCAGCCGGAAAATATCATCGCTTCGGGTCCGCGCGAGGAACGCGGCACGGAGCTCAAGCAGAAATATGGAATCCAGGCAACCACAGATAATGCCTACGCCGCCTCGCACGCGGACGTGGTGGTTCTCTCCGTCAAGCCCCAGCGGCTGAGCGAAGTGATGAAGGGACTGAAAGGCGTCAAAGCAGATGCGCTGATCCTGTCCATCATCGCAGGGGCCAGCATGAAGAAGATTGGGACAGGGCTGAAACATAAAGCCGTGGTCCGTTCCATGCCCAATACGCCCGGCCAGATCGGGGAAGGGATCACTGTTTGGACGGCCTCGAAGGAGGTCACGGAGGAACAGCAGGAGATGGCACGCAACATTCTCGGTGCCCTGGGCGAGGAGGTTTTCGTCGAAGACGAGAGTTATATGGATATGGCAACTGCCCTCTCGGGAACCGGTCCAGCCTATGTTTTCCTGTTTACCGAAGCCCTGATCGATGCCGGTGTGCACATGGGATTCCCACGCCGGATCGCCGAGCAGCTGGTCCTGCAGACGATCAAGGGCTCAGCTGCCTACTACGAGCAGGCTGCCCGCCACCCGGCAACGCTGCGCAACCAGGTGACCTCTCCTGGCGGGACATCAGCCGAGGCGCTCTATTACCTCGAAAAGGCTGGCTTCCGCACCGCGATCTCGCGGGCAGTATGGGCGGCGTACCAGCGCTCACTGGAATTGGGGAAGGAGAAACCCATCCATATTCCGGAAGCACATGATGAAGAGGAAAAGTAAGGTTTTACTGCTGACCTTACTTCATGAAAGGTTGAATTTTGAAATCCCAGAGGTCCAAAATAGAAACAACCGATACGAAAACAGGAGCGGAGGAAATTCATAGTCCCATATGCACTCCGGGCAAGAGCCAGCGGGGTGATATGCCTGAGCGCGCCGACTTCGCTCACCTGTTTTATAATTCATGGGCATCCAAAATTGACCATTCATCACTATGTCACTGATTACCATATCCTCCCTCTCCAAATCCTTCGGCGCCGAGGACCTGTTCGCCGGGGTCACCTTTTCGGTGGCAAAAGGTGCACGATTCGCGCTCGTGGGTCCCAACGGCATCGGCAAGACCACCCTGCTCCGCATCCTGATCGGGCAGGAG
>JBLMZU010000097.1:0-11216 GCA_050258995.1 Bacteroidota bacterium | reverse complement strand
ATATGATGAGTGCGCTCGGCCAATTCCTGGAGCTCGTCCAGGAGCCGGTCTCCCGCCGGTTCGCCGAGCTCCATCAAGATCCTGGCCTTGTAAATGTGGGGGATGTGGTGCCAGAGGAGTGACTGCCCGGCAACAGGCATGGTAAAGGATTCAGCCCACCGGCGCGCATCGTCGCGATCCCCGTCCTGCAGCTTCAGCCAGGCCAGCAGAGAGAGCAGCATGGCAGGCATGCCAGATTGCTCGCTGTGCAGCTGCTCGAGCGACTCCAAAAACTGCTGTCCCTGCTCGCCGCAGCCGTGAGTGTGAAGAATATAGAGATGGCTCGCTATACTCTCCAGAGAAGGCATCAGACTCGAGGTAAAACGCTGGTCCACCACCTGCTTAAAATACCGGTCTGCCAGGTCGAGCTGGTTCCACTCCTGGTAGACCCGTCCCAGCAGGTAATATCCCCAGCTCTGCATGATCAGCAGGTTATAGGTGAGAGCGTCCCGCAGTAACTGTTCCGACGTTTGGCGGCAGAGCTCCAGCTCACCCTGCAGCAAATGGATGCTGGCGAGGGTAAAGAGCACCCTTGCTCCATAGGGGCTGCCCGGATCGTGCAAGCTCTCATAGTGCTGCGTGAGCATCCCGACGGCCTGGGAATACTGTCCTTCCATCAGCATGGACGTTCCCCAATAAAGCATGGCGTTGCCTTGGGAATACTTCCAGGCATCCGGGAGGCTGTCCATTGCCTGGCGGGCAAGAGGTGCCGCCTGGCTGGGCCGATTTGTCAGTACATACCCAAAGCTTTCGAGCATCCAGACATGGGCCTGTACGACACCCGGCGGAATCGCTTCAAATCCAGGCGGGACATCGCCACCGTTGACAGTCCCATCCGTTTCCCTGGCCGCATCAAGGAGCGATTGGAGCCTGGTGACCAGAGAGTGCATGACGGGCAGCCGGTGCGCAAAATGGAGCATCAGGACCTGCATCAGGAGCAATCCAGGCCGTGAAGAAATGAAATCCTCGGAGAAATACGAGAGACGCTGCTTGATGGCCTGGAAATCCTCGGCATTCAAAAGTGTGCAGAGCTGGCCCTCCACAAGCTTGGCAGCGCCGGTCCAGTCCCGGACAGCCAGCAGATGCTTCACAGCTTCATCGGTTTGGCCATCCTGGATTAGCCAGGCGGCCGACCGCCGGTGGAACAGCTCGATCTGCTTGGGAGGCAGGTACAACCGCTGACGCGAGAGCAGCATCTGGCGAAACAGGTGGTGGAACCGGTAGTAGGAGCGCTTTGAGTCCAGCGGGATCAGGAAGAGCTGGGCGGCTTCAATCCGTTCTAAAAGCGCCTGGATCTCCCCCTCACTTTGTTCGGAACCGAACGCTTCACACAGTAAGGGAGCGCAGAATTGCTCGAAGGTGGCTGTTTTGAGCAGGAACTCCTGGATCTCCCCGGGCTGGCTGTTGAACACCTGGTCGAGCAGGTAATCGCTTACCCGGCTGTCCGACCCGCTCAGCTCTGAGATCAAGTCTTCCGGCCGGATTTCTTCCCGTAGGCTGATCGCCGCCAGGGCCAGGCCGGCCGCCCAGCCTTCCGTCTTCACCTGCAGCTGCTGGACAGCCGAGTTGCTCAAGGGAACATGAGCGGCCTGGTCAAAGTACAGCACCGCTTCGCTGTCGGTGAAGCGCATCTCGGCGGTGGGGATTTCCACGATCCGTCCCTGCATTTTCAGCTTGCTGAACGCCAGGGACGGGCTGCGCCGGGCGGAGAGGATCAGATGCAGGGTCAGCGACTCGCTGCGCAGCACATCCGCCAGCAGCAGGTCGATCGAAGGATTTCCCACCAGGTGATAATCGTCCAGCGCCAGGACACAGGGCGTATCATCCAACAGCGCCAGGTCGTCGAATAGCGTACTTTTCCAGACGGCCAGCGGGATGGATTCCGGAGTCAATAACAGGTCGGCTGTCTTTCGCAGGCACTCCGGGAAAAGCTGGCGCAGCGCGGCGACAACTCCTTCCAGGAAGGCAGGGATCTCGTGGTCCCCTTCGTCCAGCTGCAGCCAGGCGTTGGGTATTGGGCAGCGGTCCAGCCATTGGGAGACTAGTGTCGTCTTGCCGAACCCGGCCGGGGCCGAGATCAATGCAACCGGCTCCTGGAGCACACGGTCGAGCCGTTCCAACAGTCGAGAACGGATGATCCACCCGGCGAGTGTACGCGGGCGATGGAGCTTGATACTGGGGAATGCCGGACGGTCTTCTGCCATGGAATGATGAAATTCTAATGGGGTCTGCGATTTAACGGCGATTCTACCATTTCAATTCCATCCAGGCTTCACGGGGAAGTGGGGAGAAGACAGGCGTACTCACGGCCTCACATTGAGAAGCAGATCCGCCTCTCACCGGGTCTGACTTTAAACAGTCGATCATCATCAAAGAGGATTCGCCGTTTTAGCGCTTCAGTGTGAGAATGCCGAGCAGCTCGGCGCTGGCCACGGCCTGGCGCTTGTTGGCGACATTCAATTTGCGATAGATATGGTGGGTGTGTTGCTGCACTGTGCTCGGAGAGATGACCAGCCGGGCCGAGATCTCCTGAATGCTCAGCCGTTCTGCCAGCAGCTGCAGGATCTCAAGCTCGCGGTCGGTCAATAATGTTTTGAACTCATTTTGGCGGGGCGATAGAGGGTGAGCCTCGACCGGAATGGAGAACTCGGCGATGATCGCAGCCGCATACTCCACCAGGCCCGGCTCCTTTTCCAGGGTCGAAGCCAGAGCCGTGAGGAGCATCCGGATCTCAGGGCCTTGTTTCACGAAGGCCTGGATGAACCGGCCCGGGCGGGCCAGCCGCAGGGCGCGTTCCAGGACCTGTTGCGCTTCCACAGATTGATCCTGCCTGGAAAGCCATACTGCCCGCAGGACCAGCACACGTACAAGCGTGAAGGTGTTATGCGTGCGCTCGGCCAGTTCCTGGATCTCGAGCAGGAGTGAGCCAGCCTCCGGCTCACCGAGCTCCATCAGGATCTTCGCCTTGTAAATATGAGGGATGTGCAGCCAGACGATTGCCTGCCCGCCAAGGGGTGCATTAAAGGATTCGGCCCAGCGGCGGGCTTCGTCGCGGTTGCCGTCCTGCAGCTTCAGCCAGGCGAGCAGGGACACCAGCATGGGAGGCATGACAGAGAGCTCGCCATGCAGTTGTTCCAAGGACTCTAAAAATTGCTCCCCCTCCTGCCCGCGGCCGAGAATATGGAGAATATAGAGATGGCTCGCAATACTTTCCAGGGAAGGCATCAGGTTCGAAGTAAAGCGCTGATCCACCACCTGTTTAAAGTACCGGTCTGCCAGGTCGAGCTGGTTCCATTCCTGGCAGACGCGTCCCAGCAGATAGTAGCCCCAGCCCTGTATGAGCAGCAGGTTGTGGGCGAGTGCATCCCGCAGCATTTGTTCAGCCGCCTGGCGACAGAGCTCCAGCTCGCCGTGAAGGAGGTGAAGAATGGCGATGTCATTGAGCAGCCGTGCCCTGTAAGTACTGCCCGGGTCATGCTGACGCTCGAAGGCATATGTGAGCAGCTCGACGGCCTGGTGATATTGTCCTTCCATCAGCAGGCCCAGGCCCAGGTAAAGCATGGCGTTGCCGCGGGCAAACTGCCAGGTCTCGGGCAGGATCTCCAGTGCCTGCCAGGCAAGCGGCACTGCTTCGCTGCCCTGGTTGGTCAGAACGTAGCGGATGCTGTCCAGCATCCAGACCTGGGCCTGCACGATCCGGGCGGGAATCGCCTCGAACCCGGGCATGGGAGGATCGCTTTCATCATCCCCCTCTGACGGTTGGGCAGTATCCAGCAGGGTTTGGATCTTGGCCGTCAACGAGCCCAGCACCGGCATCCGCAATGCAAAATGTGCCATCCAGGCCTGCATCAAGAGCAATCCAGGCCGTGAAGCAATGAAATCCTCGGAGAAATATCCCAGGCGCTGTTTGATGGCATGGAAATCTTCAGCGTTGAGCAGGGCACAAAGCTGGCTTTCCACCAACTGGGCGGCAGCCGTCCAGTCCCGGACAGCCAGCAGATGCTCAAGAGCTTCATCGATTTGTCCCTGGCGGATGAGCCAGGTCGCGGCGCGCCGGTGGAACAGCTCGATTTGCTCGGGAGGCAGGTACAACCGCTGACGCGAGAGCAGCATCTGGCGGAACAAGTGATGATAGCGGTAACAGGAGCGCTGTGAGTCCAGCGGGATGAGAAAGAGCTGGGCGGCTTCGACGCGTTCCAACAGGCTTTGGATTTCACCTTCTGTTTGCTCAAAACCGAACGCCTCACACAACATGGGGGCACAGAACTGATTAAATGCGGCCGTTTTAAGCAGGAACTCCTGGATCTCCCCCGGCTGGTTATTAAACACCTGGTCGAGCAGGTAATCACTCACCTGGCTGTCCGACCCGTGCAGGCGTGAGATCAGGTCCTCGGGTTGGATCTCCTCGCGCAGGCTGATCGCCGCCAGGGCCAGGCCGGCCGCCCAGCCTTCCGTCTTCACCTGCAGCTGCTGGACGGCCAAGCTGCTTAAAGGAAGGTGCGCGGCCTGGTCGAAGTACAGCACCGCTTCGGTATCGGTGAAGCGCATCTCAGCGGTGGGGATTTCCACGATCCGTCTCTGCACCCTTAACCGGCTGAACGACAGGGATGGGCTGCGCCGGGCGGCAATGATCAGGTGGATCGAAATCGCCTCACTGCGCAGCACGTCCGCCAGCAGCAGATCGATCAAGGGATTCCCCACCAGGTGATAATCGTCCAGCGCCAGGACACAGGGTGTGTCCTCCAGCAGCGCCAGGTCGTCGATCAGCGTGCTTTTCCAGACGGCCAGCGGGATGGAACCCTGGGACATCAGGAGCAGGTCGGCCGTCTTTCGCAGGCAGTCCGGGAAGAGCTGGCGCAGCGCGGCGACGATCCCTTCCAGGAACGCCGGGATCTCGTGATCATTTTCATCCAGTTGCAGCCAGGCGTTGGGCAGCGGGCAGCGGTCCAGCCACTGGGAGATCAGCGTCGTCTTGCCGAAGCCGGCCGGGGCTGAGATTAACGCAACCGGCTCCTGGAGGACCTGGTTGAGTCTTTCCAGAAGCCGCGAACGAACGATCCACCCGGCGAGTGTACGCGGGCGATGGAGTTTGATGCTCGGGAATGCCGGACGATCTTCTGCCATGGAACAATGGGACTCTAATGTGGTTTGCGATTTAACGGCCATTCACCAATGCGCCACCCTGGCCAGGCACGACGATTGGTAAATTGTTTGGAAAAGCAGGAGGATCTGTTTAAAAGATATTTTACCACTCCCAATCCACTTTATCTTTATTCAGGTTTGGTTCTTTCGCCTCCACCAGGAAGAGCATGGGATATATTCACGAGCGCCTCTTGTTTATCAACCCTGCATCTATGCATCTCCCAAGAAATATTAATGCTGGCATTCGTGAACACACGGTAAGGAGTGATGCAATTGAAGAAGCGAGTCCGTAACGGTACGATTATCGATACGATTCAATTTACTGAACGCCCAAGTAGTTACGAGTCGAGAGTTTCAATCCCGTCGGGACTGCCCGAACCAGGCATTTCCCAGTAATCGTTTAGGATGTGATCGTTTTTACAAGCTCATCCAGGCTCATTCCGTGAATATAAGAGGGAATATCAAATGCTGCCAATGCGTTGCGGACTGTCTCTTCCCTGCACTCAACTGATAGGAGGCATTCTTCGAGCTCCCGGAGCTCACCATTACCGAAGAAATCTCCAAAGATCCGGATGGATTGAATGATGCCCTTCCGGATGGTCATATATATGCTGACTCCGCCCTGGGCGAATCTGCGCTCTTTCTTGATTTCATAATCAGGCGATCTGCCGAAATTCCACTCCCAAGTGGAGTATTTCTCCTGCCGCAACTTGGAAATTGCAGCCCGGTCATCAGCAGTGAACACATACTCGGACAGGTGGTTTTCGAATCTGATCTCATCCAACAGTGTTGTCCGGAATGTATCGATGGTGGCATGCGGGATATGTTCCTGAATGTTGGTCACGCGACTGCGTACTGATTTGATGCCCTTCGATTCGATTTTGTCACCTTTCACATTCAGGGCATGAGAAATCCTATCAATATCGGAATTAAACAATAAAGTCCCGTGGTGGAGTACCCGTCCGCTTCTGATCATCTGCGCACTTCCGGATATCTTCCTGCCTTCCATCGTCAGATCATTCCTGCCATTGAATTCCACATTTCCTCCCATTTTTTTCAGGGTCCGCACAACAGGTTGTGCCAGTGCTTGAAAGTCAAAATCGGAGCCGTTGTGATCTGTCACGATGGAGTAATTCAAATTTCCAAGGTCATGATATACAGCACCTCCCCCCGTCAGCCTGCGGACTACTTGAATGGAGTTTTCATCGACAAATTGTTGATTGATCTCTTCCCATGTATTTTGATGCACACCAACTACAATCGCGTTCCGGTTTTGCCATAATAGAAGATATTCCTCGCCAGAATCCATGTGTTCGAAGATAAATTCTTCCGCTGCAAGGTTGAAATAGGCGTCCGTGTCAGGCCATTGAATAAGTTTCATGCGATTCCCTGTACAGTTTTCTGATAAGAATCTATGCCGGCCCTCCTGGTCACAGAGGATGAACCAGCGCTGGTTTGCCGGTTTTATTGCTCGACAGATCGAGAAGGGGGCGAGGCTGGACGATGCAGGTCAAGAACTGGAGTTCTTGCCAACATCGCCAGGAGATTGCTATTATAAATTCATTTGTCGTGGCGGTATCCGTCCCGTAAATGAGACGGATACCGCCACAGTATTGGCGGATAAAGTGGGTTCGGCAAAGCTACGGACCTGCCAGTGTTCAGAGTTTACGACCGGCGTCCCAGAGTCCAGTGCACAGAGATGC
The DNA here is from genome assembly GCA_050258995.1 of Bacteroidota bacterium. Lineage (GTDB taxonomy): Bacteria > Chloroflexota > Anaerolineae > Anaerolineales > Villigracilaceae > Defluviilinea. The sequence continues at coordinate 4,332 of JBLMZU010000097.1, read as the reverse complement.
CCGGCTGTTACCCGTCCCTGATAACCCCGCTCGATCACCCGGCGCGCCGCATGGACAATTTCCAGCCCATCCAATCCATCTGAGGAAAACTCTCTGCACCCAAACAGACAACCTGATGATCTTATCCTGTTTTGGGGTATAACAAATGACAGCTTATCGCACATGGACTTGAGAAAACCTGGGGACGGATGTGCAGTTCCATTGCCAGGCAGCAGAAACTGTCATACCATATGCATATTTGGATGCTCTGAATATAGAGCGATGTAGAACGCTTGGAGCAAAACAAGGAGAAATCATTATGGCACGGTTTGCAGAGCGTATTGCTTGTATGCAGGCAACCTCGGATGTGGTCCGGTATCTCTTTGAATCAATGACCGATCCCGATACGATCTCGTTTGGTGGAGGCGCGCCGGCAAAGGAAGCCCTGCCTGTGGAGATCGTCCATGATATCGCCAGCCGAGTTCTGACCCGGGAACAGAGAGGCGCTCAGGCGCTTCAGTACGGGAATCCCATTGGTCTCCCGGATCTGCGCCAGGCAGTTATCGACAGACTCCTGTCGCCTAAAGGGCTCAAGGCGGAGCTGGACAATATCATCATCGTGGCCGGCGGCATTGAAAGCTTGAATCTAGTCAGTCAGGTGTATCTTGAGCCGGGAGATGTTATTTTGGTAGAGTCACCCACCTTTGTGCATGCCATCCAGGTTTTCAAGATGTTCCAGGCAAGATGTATAGCCTGTGAGACGGATGATCACGGGCTTGTTCTGGAGGACGTGGAAGCAAAAATCAAGCAATACACGCCAAAAATGGTGTATGTCATTCCCACCTTTCAGAACCCATCCGGGCGAACCTTTTGCGCAGAGCGGCGAAAGGCCCTGGCAGAATTGGGAAGCCAGTACGATGTTGTTATTTTGGAGGATGATCCCTACTGTGAAATGCGCTATAGTGGGGAAACGCTGTCCCCTGTCAAATATTTCGACGAAACGGGCAATACGGTTTACGTGAATAGTTTTTCCAAGATTTTCTCGCCCGGTGCTCGACTGGGATATGTCTTTGCAGACAAACAGATCATACGGAAAATCTATGAAGTGAAAACGGCTACGAACTCGCACACGAATATGGTTACACAGATCCTTTGCGCCGAATTCTTCAATCAGGGACTGTTCGAATCCCATCTGAAGCAGATCTGTGAAATCCATCGGGGGCGCCGGGATGTAATGATGAATTGCATCAAAGCCATGCTGCCTGATGATATTCGATATGTCTATCCCGATGGCGGATTGTTCACATGGGTGGAATTACCGGGGCAAATTGATACGACTGCGATGCTCAATGAAGCAGTTGCTCAAAAGGTTGCTTACATGCCGGGCAGAGAGTTCTTTGTGGAGGGACAGCCCATCCGTAACAACTGCATGAGGATCAGCTTTGGCAGTGTGATACCCGAAAGAATCCCTGTAGGTATGGAGCGCCTGGCAAAGGTTATTTGCTCCAAGCGATAGGGCAAGGGCTTGCGGGCAGTTAATTCTCCACTTGTACAGGATCGATTCTCTGCCAGATCATTAAAAAAATTGCCCTCTAACCTAGAGTCAGAGGGCATCCTAACATTATCGGATAATTTTACTGTACCGGGAACATGTGACGGACAATCACCTGTTCCTCGTACCCTGGACCGAGTTGCAGAAATCGCCACTCCAGTCTCAGACTCGCACAGTCAGGTTATGATAGGGCTCCGGATGCTCACGGGCATCAAACAATTGGATCACGTTAAGACTGTTGAGCTGCAACTTCTGGCAACCGCACACGATAAAAGCCCGCATGAAGAGGGCCACTTTCCGGATCGAGTCGACGGGGCGAAAGACCGCATCGGCCAATTGAGACGGAACTGATGGGAAAACATTTACGGACGGAGCTGTTCCCGGATCTCTTCAGGCAGGAAGTCAATTTCCTTTAAGATCTCCCACTTTTCCACGTGAGTCGTCGATGCGCCAGGATTCAGCCTGGTCAGCGGGCCGAGGCTTTCCAGCTCCACAAACCGATTGTTGCAATACATCTCGGCATTGCAATTGTTATCCGGGTATGGCAAATTCTTCTGTGCATCAAATGTTTTGCGGAATAGAACGCCATCCAGCCAGTACGCGATCCAGCCGTTGGGATTGAAGTAGCCGATCTTGAATGGAGGTAATAATGCATCTGCATTGAACAGGATGTACTCATCTCCCAATTTCAGCCGTGGATCATGAAAACGTGCATACGGCCACAGGGAAAACTGACGATTGTGCAATAATCCGGCAGGATCTGTATTTCCCACAGGTAACGGCAGGATGACCGTCCCGCCCAGGCGAAATTGTGTAATTGCCCAGGGCGCAAGCTCAACAGACCAGAGGCCATCATTAATGAGAATATGCGTGATGGTCAACGCGGGCCGGTCGGATGAGATGTGAATTTCCATCTGTTTGCGAATGCCGGTGCCCGGTTCTGTTTGGGATTCAAGCAGGACGCCGCCAGGTAAGGACGTGACGGTCACAGGCGTATCAGGAATATATGTCCGCGGCATGGATTCGGGTGCATGCCAGAGCCGATGCCCGCCCCGAAAATAGAAGTCGCCATGGGGCGTGGGAACGATTGGTAAATCGTTGAGGTCGGCCAGCATGTTGGTTCCGCCAGCGGGTGTGAATCCCATGATCCGTAAAGGTTCCGGGAGATACTCGACTTGTAGATGGTCATTTTGCAAAGTATAAGTTTTCATGATAGCTTCTCCAATTCCAAAGTGTTCCCTGCACTGCCCCTACCCATTCGGGATCTCCTGCCACCGACCGCCATGCACCAACCACTGTATACGCCATGTCTCCGCAGCCTGTTTTGACAGGAGCAATCTATAATTCGCAGTCTGGTCCCTACGTTTCAACTGGATGGATAATTCATTCCACAGACCATCCACCTGACTGGCGATCTCACAAATGTTGGATCGAGGGATATACGTGATGATCCAACCCTGTCTCACATTGAGGTCCTCCTGTATCATTACCAGATAGTTGGTCGTCAACATGAGCAGCGTATCCGCTGTCTTCGGCCGTTGGAATATATAGAACCAGCGCTTCCGGGTGGCTTCCTGAAAGACCAACTCCTCCAGCTCTTCGCCGGGCAGCAAGCCATAGAGTTGCACACCGTTGAAGAACTTAAACGGCAATTTCTCGAAAGCCTGCCGGGCGTTTGGAGTATAGGCAATCTGGTCCAATGGTACGCCGAACGTTGTTTTGCTTACGCTCAGGAATTGCCGCAGGGGAGCTGATATAAAACCCCATGAGACAGTATTGAATTCGGTGCCGAGTCGGACCGGGGCAGCCTGTCCCTGGACCACAATTTCCAGATACCCATAGAGTAGCAGGAGAGTGGCCTTTAGGTATAACAGGCCAGATCCATCAAGGAAGGTGGCCTGGGGTTCCTGTTCCGGCCAGATCGAGGCAAGAAGATGAACGACGCCGGTCGCCGAAAACAGCAAGGCTTGTTTTGGAACGTAATGCCAGCCGCGCTGGATCTGCGGAGGGAAGACAATGATATGTTGTATCGCTTCCCGTCCGCCCAGTGCAGCTAGGGATGGCAACTGCAAATCAGCGGGAAGTTCGCAGATATTGCTCAGCTGGGAGGCGTGCCGGTCAAAACCACGCCTGGTAACTTCCTTCTTTAACTCCGCGAGCCGTCTTTCCCGAGCACGAATTGAGTTAGCCATGGATACATACAGGATTCACCTTGCGAAGACCATCGACTGATGCCAGCATGCTGTCTTCGCAAGGCGATCAATTTACGAACGATTTAGCCGACCACGCCGGATGCCATGTGATAGTACAGATCATTCCAGCGCAGTTTTTCCTTGAACTCATCCAGGCAGGTGTTCTCATCGATGAGCAGGAATTCCACACCGGCCATCTCCGTAAAGTCTCGCAGATGATCGGCCGTCACCGCGTAGCTGAAGCTGGTGTGATGTGCGCCGCCGGCATAGATCCAGGCGGCCGCAGCCACTTTCAGGCTTGGACGCGGCAGCCATAGTGCCCGCGCCACAGGCAGCATGGGAAGCGGTTCATCCGTAGGGACAACATCCACGATGCTTGCCACGATGCGGAAGCGCTGTCCCATGTCCATGATGGATGCGCCGATCGCAGGCCCCAGGTTGGCGTCAAAAATCAAGCGGACGGGATCTGCCTTGCCGCCGATCGAGAGTGGAAGGATGTCCAATTTGGGCCTGGTGGCGGCGATCGACTCACAGATCTCGAGCATATGTGCACCGAGGACCTTGTCGCCACTGGCGCTGAAGTGATAGGTGTAGTCCTCCATGAAGCTG
>JBLMZU010000096.1:0-8174 GCA_050258995.1 Bacteroidota bacterium | reverse complement strand
AGGCCCGGGAGGCAGTGGCAAGACACGGCTGGCTCTGCAGGCCGGTACTCGATTGCGTGACACAGATACATATTTCCCAGGTGGTATATTTTTCATCTCCCTGGCTCCTTTGACCGACCCTGAGTCGATCATCGGTGCCCTGATCACCGGATTGAAAATCACCGGTCCGGTGCGGGGGGCCAATCCACGCGAGAAGTTATTGGGATATCTGCATGGACGCCAGACCCTGTTGATCCTGGACAATTTCGAGCACCTGCTGGGCGATCCAAGCATCGGCCTGGTCGCGGATATGATTGCTGCGGCCCCACAAAGCAAAATCCTGGTGACCACCCGGGAAAGACTAAATCTACAGGGGGAGCAGATTTTTCGCGTGCAGGGCCTGGAAGTTCCGCAAGAGCAGGCGCTTCTTTCGAAGACGGAAGTGGGCGCCGTTCCCCCGGCATACAGCGCCCTGCAGCTGTTCGAGCAAGGCGCGAAGCGGGTCCAGCCTTCCTTTTCCATGACCCGTGACAATTATGAGACGATCGCCGGGATCTGCCGGATGGTCCAGGGGATGCCGCTGGCCATTGAGATGGCAGCCTCCTGGCTGGAGGTCCTCTCCGCGGAGGAGATCAAGATCGAGATCAGCCACAGCCTGGACTTCCTGCAAAGCAATTTGCGTGACCTCCCCGACCGGCAGCGCAGCCTGCGGGCCGTATTCGATTCTTCCTGGGCGCTTCTTGACAGGCAGACTCGTGCAGTTCTCAAGGCTCTGAGTGTATTCCGGGCAGGGTTCACTCGCGAGGCGGCCCAGGCTGTCGCAGGTGCATCCATCAAAATCCTCCTTGAGCTGACCAATAAGTCCTGGCTGCAGCGATACGCCAGCGGCCGGTACCAGATCCACGAGCTGCTGAGACAGTTTTGCTATGAGAAGCTGCAGGCGGAATCCGTCACGTCCGATCATGTGCGAAAGCAGTACTGTGAATATTATGTTACCCTTGGCGCCTCGCTTTGGAGGGCCATGAAGGGCAGGGACCAGAAGGCTGCATTCGCTGCTGTTGGAGATGACCTCGAGAACTTCAACACCGCCTGGACCCTGCTGATCGAAAACGAACAAATTGAAACCGCGGTCGACAAGTTGCTGCCTGCCCTCTTTTATTACGCAGAGATGAGGGATCTTTCCCAGGAATGGGGCCTGTTGACCGAAAGTATTTCGGAGGTATTAAAAAAACACCCGGACACCTCCAGCCGCCGTAGATGGCAGTTCATTCTGGAAACGGTCATTTCCTCCCCCGGTCGATTTGCGGCTTACGAAGAGATCGGGTTTGGGATCCAGAAAGAGGCCATCCAGCGCGTCTGGTCCCTGCTGGAAAAACAGGGTGAGGCCGGTAAAGTCGACTTTTGGGGGATACGACTGGCGTATGCATACGGAAAATATTTGGATAATGAGGCCGCCGTCCGCTACCTCGAGCAGGCGCTGTCACAACTCCAGGACGAGGAACGGTCCTGGGAACGGGCGACAGCCTATCTTTGTCTTGTAAGACTCCAGGTCCCCCAGCTGAGCTACAAACGAAAAATCGAGTCAATCCTCGAGCATTACGCGCTGGAAGCTTTAAACATATTTACGAACCTGGGCGACGAACTGAACGTAAGCTATACCATGATCCAGCTAGGCAACCTGAGACACAAGCAGGAAAGGCCCGTGGAAGCCATTGAACAATGGCGACTGGCCCAGGCGGCCCTTACGAATCTGGATGAATGGGCCATTGCCAACATCGTGATCCGCTTCATTGGTGATGCCTATCTCCAGATGGGGCAGTTTGAGGATGCGTTCCAAAGCTTCGACCAGATCGCCCGCATTTCCATCGAGCACGGGCATGTGCAACAGGCTGTCGGCGCCCTTTCCAAGGAAAGCTTTGAGATGGTCCGCTACGGGAATCTGGAAGAGGCGCGCCGCCTTCGAGAGCAATGCATCGAAATGATCGAGTCCACGGGACCGGCTTATCAGGTTGGATGGAATTACTGGGAAATGGGGGAAATCCTGCGCGTGATGGGACGCCTGGATGAAGCAGCAGACTGGTACGAGCGGTCCCGCATGCCTTTTGAGACCTACGAAGATGATGTATGGAAGGTCTTTTATTCTCGTGGATTCGGCGATATTGCTCTGGCGCGGGGAGACTTTCGCACGGCACGCCAGTATTTCAGCCAGAGTCTGGAGCTGGCCCGCAGCACCCGGCATGACTGGGCCATGGTATACGCGTTAACGGGTTTGGGCGGATCTGAGCTTGGCCTGAAAAATACCACTGCGGTACATCAGTGCTTCGGGGAAGCTTTCCAACTCGCCTTCAAAATCATGGACCCTGGAATCACCATGGTCGCTCTTGCCGGCTATGCCGAGCTCCTGCGCCAGGAGGGTAAACCTGAATCGGCCATCCAGGTGGCCTCCCTGGTGAGCGGCCATTATGCCGCCTGGCGTGAGACAAGGGATGCCGCGTCCGCCCTTCTGACAGCTTTAAAAAAATCAGTAAACACGGCCCGGTTTAAACAGGCCCAGAAAAAAGGCCAGGCAAGGGATCTTCAGGAAACAGTGGCAGCCTTGATCGCCGGGCAAACGATCTGAACGAACCCTGCAGGCAGAGGCGAACAAAAAAGCCCGGAAAGATGTCCTTTCTTCCGGGCCATGCAACGGAGGTGTAGATCAGCCTTCCACCACTTTTTTTAATCCATCCAGAACTGCCTTCCAGTTTGCCTCCGAATGGGCCTTTTCATCTTCGCTGGCGTTGTTGTCCTGCAGGATAGTGACTCCCGTCCTGCCATCTTTTTCCGATAATTGGTAGGTGACTGTATGATAATTTTCAGGGAGATCAGGAACACCTGAGAGCGGGGACCAATGCGTGCTGACGAGCCGGCGTTCCGGCACGATCTCCAGGATCTTTCCCCTATCTTCAAAGGGCTTCCCCTGCCATTCGCCCCGGTACAGGATGGAACTGCCCACCTTCCAGTCGCTGACCACGTCTGTGTCGAACAGATATTTTTTAATCAGCTCCGGTTTTGTAATCGCCTCCCACACCTTGGAAGCGGGAGCGTCGATCGTCGTGGACACTGTCGCAGTATATGTTTTATTCATATGGATCTCCTTTCGCCTGTAAACTCAATAAAGTCCTGTCGGGCATTTGTCAACAAACATCATAAACCATTTCAACAAAAAGCGGACTGAAATTGGCTTTGCCCATGCTATCATGGCATTCAATCAATGATAACGCAGTTCACCAAGGAGAAACCAACAATGTTCCCCATTCTCGTCATCGCCATCGGCATTGCAGTTCTGGCTTTCGGCAAGCGTCTGGCCGTCCTGGGCGCAGCGGTCGGTGCGCTTTTAGGCCTGGCCTTGTTGCGCATCATCCCCGGGACGAGCAGTAGTCCCCTGCTTGCCCTGCTGATCCCCATCTTGCTGGCTGTGATCGGATTTTTCGTCGCCGGGTTTGCAAAAGGGATCGTCAATATTGTGCTGATCGTCATAGGAGCTCTTGCGGGCGCGGAGATCATGCTGGGTTTCCTCGATCTCTTTGGTACTGCTCCCGGGTTGTTTTACTGGCTTCTGGCGTTGATCGGCGGTGTCGTTGGCGTGATGCTGGTGCAGCGCTTCAAGGACTGGGCCATGATCATTCTCGCCGGCCTGGTTGGCGGTCTACTCGTCACTCGCGGACTGACCATCTGGCTGCCTTTCCTGCAGGGCGTGACCGGAAGCCTGCTTGTCCTCGTGCTGGCTGCCGCGAGCATCGTGTACCAGGGCGGGTTTTTGAACAAACGCTAGCGGGTCATCGTTCCTAAATCTGGGACGAACAATGAGCAGTAGGACAGATACAGTCTAAATCTTTCAGATCCGGGCGGTGAAACGTCCGAGTGTTTGACCTGTCTTCACTTCTCCTGCTGTGACACTTGCTCCTCTTGATCGAGGAGTACGGCAGATTCAGCCGTGGTAAGCGGGATGTGCTGCTGCACGCGCCAGATGCCAACGACAATGGCCTGCAGCAGACCGGCCAACGGCGCGGCGAAGAGTGTTCCCCATACGCCGAATGCCTCGCTGCCGACCAGCAGAGCAATGATGCCGACAGCCGGGTGGATCCCAACGGCATGCCCCATCAGCCGCGGGCCAATAACATAACTTTCGAGGACATGTACGCCAATAAAATAAACAAGGACGGCCAGGGTCATGCCCCCACCGAACGGCAGGGCCACAAGCAGCGAGACCGCGCCAGAGATTAATACCCCGACGACCGGGACAAATTGCATGAAGAACGCCAGGATGCCCAGCAGAAGGGCATACGGAATGCCAAGCACCTGGAGGCCCACCCCCACCAGCGTGCCGATGATCAAAGCCATGGTGAGCGTGCCGCGTACATAGCCACCTACAACGGTGTTGGTCACACTCAGGAAGTATGGAGAATAGCGGCGCAGACCAGGCGGGGCCCGGTGCCTGAGTGAGTCGACAATTCGCCTGGCGTCTATGCTAAAGTAAATGCTCAAGATCAGGACCAGTGCGATGTCGACCAGTACCGCAGCCAGCCGGTTGATCAGGCTCAAGGTGTCGGCAGCCAGGGAGGTGCCGCTCACCTGTAACTCATTCAGGATCTGTTGCTCGATGGTCCGCAGATCTGCCACTGTTACCCGAAAGGGACCAAACGACACCGGTGACTGGGGGTTCATTGTATTCAGGCGACTGACGGTATCGGGCAGTTTTCCGACCAGGTTGATCACCTGCCCTGCAGCGGCATTGACCAGCAGGATACCCAGACCAATCACAACTCCAATACCCAACAAGTAGGCGATCGCGATTGCCAGCGGGCGAGTGAACTGGCGCTGGAACAGTCTCACTAACGGGGCCACGGCAAAAGAAACAATGACAGCCAGCACGACCACGACCAGCGAGTGGGCAACGTGCCCGAGCAGCCACAGCACAATAATGCCGATGACCAGCCAGGCTAGAATTGTGAGCGGCAAAAAGAGCGCGCGCTGCCACCTTTGGCTCGATGATAAAGTTTGAGCGGACCCTTCCGTTTCAGGTTTCTCGACCTGGATGTTGATCTGGGTAGACCTGCCTCCCGCTTCTCTCTTTTCAGTCATCTATAATCCTTTTCTCACCTTATTCTGGAGTAAATATCCCTTCCCCTTCCAGGGGCCAGGCGTGCAGAGGCTTTTCTCTGACTTGTTCGGCTGGTCCCATCAAACCGTTTTTCCTCTTCTTTTGTCTAACGAACGAAGGTTATCATTGCTATTGGGCTGTTCCTAGCGGATTTTGGTCAACCGATCATCTCGCAACAGTGATTTAAACATCCGTTTTACCAATTCTTGACAAATACGCTCAAAAATATATAATTAGATTTAGAAACAATTAGATAATGAAACTTATGTCGGAATTAGCCGAAGAAGCCGCCCGCCAGGTACTGGATACAATCCCGCTCGTGATGCGCACGATCCGGGCTGAATTTCGCGACCAGCGCTCCAACGATCTTTCCGTGCCGCAATTTCGCGCCCTGGCTTATATAAATAGTAACGATGGATCCTCGCTGTCCAGCCTGGCTAATCATATTGGCCTGACTCTGCCGTCCATGTCGAAGCTCGTGGACGGACTGGTCAGCCGGGGCCTGGTGGCGCGCGATGAATATCTGGAGGATCGCCGCCGGATTTGCCTTCGCATCACCTTACAGGGTAAAAGCGAGCTGGAAACTGTCCATGATCATACCGAAGCGTTTCTCTCGGACAAAATGTCAGGCCTCACCCCGGAAGATTTGGCCAAGATCACACAGTCGCTGCAGATCCTGAAGGATTTGTTCGTATCGATTGATTGACGGAAGTCCACACCACCGTAAGCCAGAAAATCCATCGCGTATAGTGTGAGCGACAAAAGCACGCACCCGCACGTCTTGTGGATTCACTGCCGTTGACGCGGTCGACATTAAAGTTCAGAAGGGGGAAATCCTCGGGCTCTTCGGTCCGAACGTCGACGCACACTCAACATACTGAAGTTGATCAACCCATGAATGCATCCATCACTCTCACCTGACCGGTCGCAGCTGGAGTCGCGACCAAAATGAGATCATAATTTTAGGAGTAAGGTTTTCCATGGAAAATGTAAATGAGCAACACAAGATATTTGGCAGAAGTATTGATTACAAATGGATCGTCCTCAGCGTCACCACCATCGGCGCGCTCATGGCATCCATTGACAGCACGATCGTCATCCTCGGTCTGCCGGAGATGATGGTCAAGCTCCATGCAGATCTGGTCGAAATGATCTGGGTGATCATGGCTTATATCCTGGTCAGCACGGTCTTCCTGCTGACCTTTGGCCGCGTAGCAGACATCTTCGGTCGTGTACGCATGTACAACCTGGGTTTCGTGGTCTTTACCGTTGGCTCTGCCTTATGTGGATTTTCAAACAATGCGGTGCAATTAATTCTCTTTCGCCTGGTCCAGGGCAGCGGCGCGGCAATGATGGTGGTCAACAGCGTTGCCATCATTACGGAGGTCTTCCCTGCCAACGAGCGCGGCAGGGCACTGGGGCTGAACGCGATCACCTTCTCGCTGGGTGGTGTACTCGGGCCCATCCTGGGCGGGCTGATCCTGACCCTGGCGGATTGGCGCTGGATCTTCTTTATCAATGTGCCGGTCGGAATCATCGGTGCGGTGTGGGGGTACCGCGTCCTGGAGGAAAGGTCCATACGCACAAAAGGTGAGCGGTTCGACATCCTTGGCGCGATCAGTTTTAGTCTCGCTTTGACGGCCCTGTTGATCGCATTGACGATGGGCATACAGTTCAGTTTCACATCCCCGCCGATCCTTTTTCTTTTCGGTTTGTTCCTGATCGGGGCCGTATTCTTCTTCGGGTGGGAACGCCGCGCTTCAAATCCCGTGCTCGACCTGTCCCTGTTCAGCAATCGTATTTATAACTTTTCAGTCCTTTCAGCCATGATGCAATCACTGGCGCTGTTTGCGGTCAACTTTCTGATCGTGTTTTACCTGCAGGGAGTGCTGGGCTACGATCCGCTCAAAGCCGCCCTGTTACTGATCCCGCTGCCAGTCATGACCTCCATCATGGCGCCTCTTGGAGGCAATATCGCAGATCGTATCGGGGCGCGTATTCCAGCCACGATCGGTCTGCTCATTCAAGCGGCAGCGCTGGTCTGGTTCATGCGCCTATCTCCCAATACCCCCTACTGGCAGATTGCGATCGGCCTGGGCCTTATGGGACTCGGCGGCAGACTGTTCTACCCGCCGAACACCAGTGCGGCAATGAACGCCTCTCCCAAGAATCGTCTGGGGATTGCCTCGGGGACATTGGCAACTCTCCGCCAGGCAGGCATGGTCACCAGCTTTGCGCTCGCACTGGCTGTTGCAGCAAGCAGCCTGCCGCGGGATGTGATGATGCAATTGTTCGTCGGCAATAATGTCACGCTGGGATCGGCGCCCATGCGGGCCTTCGTCATTGGCATGCACAGCGCCTTCCTGGTCTCAACTGTCCTGGTATTGATCGCGGCGGGAATCTCTTTTGTACGAGGCAAGGAGAATCGCCAGGCGATTGCATAAGGGATCATAGGCGACCATCCATATAATGAAAAAGGCCCGACAGTCTTGGCTGTCAGGCCTTTTTTGGCGGGAAGGGGGGGATTCGAACCCCCGGTGGACACGAGGCCCACAACGGTTTTCGAGACCGTCCCATTCAACCACTCTGGCACCTTCCCATTGGGAGTCACGTGTACAATTTCTCATCCCACGTGCGATGAATGGCGGCGAGATTATATCATACCCATGGTTACGGCTTGCACGTCGATGGATCATGAGGTGCAAGCTGTGACCGTGATGGTGAACCTAAATTTCCACACTTGAATGCAGTGCGGGGTAATAGACTTCATGCATGTCCTGGTATTTCAATTTCTCGGTCAGCGCTGCAGCCGGGACAGGCTCGCCATGGACCAGGAAGACCTTCTTGACCGTCTGTTTGACGTTGGCAGCATATCTCACCAGCAGGTCCTGCCCGGCATGTCCTGAGAGACCACCAATCGTTGCGATCTCTGCCCTGACCGTATACGGCTCGCCAAAGATCTTGACCTGTTTTTCACGGTCTGCAAGCCGCCGGCCGAGCGTATCTGGCGCCTGCCAGGAGACAATGCAGACGGTATTCTTTGGATCTTCTA
>JBLMZU010000095.1:0-18084 GCA_050258995.1 Bacteroidota bacterium | reverse complement strand
GAACGACCGTTCTTGGCGTGGGAGCATTAATCGACTGTGCCAGGGCTGGCACCGAGGCGGCCAGGATGATCAAAACGAGGATGCTGACAGCAAATTTCTTCATCAATGAAAGCCCAATGGTATGAGACCCGTCCAATTGGTTGTAAGGATATACAGAGTAATGTAAGAATAGCCAGTTTTTCCCTGGTTGTCATCATAGAGTTGGTGGACTCGGATGAAACAAAAAATGATACGCGTTACCCAGCGTTCAACAATTGTTGAGACGCTGGAGCGTTCAGTTGACTCTAAGGGTCTTCCATGTGAGGCTCGGCCCCGCCTATTCCAAACATTGGTAATGTTCCACCCTCAACGTGACGCAGGTATCCATTCCAATTCTTTAAACCTCGTTTGACTGCTGGAGAGATCCCTTACTTATATGTGCATTGGCATTTTGGGCCGCTCGCGTATACGACAGGCGGCGATGGACCAGTGCCGTATCCATTTGTGGAAACTGCCTTTCTACCAGGTGAACGATTTCCTCAAGGATTGATTTTGTATCTTTAATTGCTTCCCGATAAGGCGCTTTGTATGCTCTCCGAAAACGGCGACAAATGCCTTCAGGCTTGACCTCCATTGACTCCAGTGAAGGATAAAGCCATTTGAACGTCGGGAAATATCTGCGGTTCAATGCCAACAGAACCAGGAATGCTTCCTGTTGGAGAAAGCTCAGTCGAGAATAGAAGGCAGTAGGATTGTCCCGCTTTGCCAGGATAAATAATTCTCCTATACTGAAAGCGGCAAGATGTTCCTGCATGATCTTCTCTGCCAATTGATCCGGATACTCCTGGGCAAGAAGTTTCCACTTTCGAACGATCTCATGTCCATAAAGAGGGATGCAGGAGCGAATTGTATCCAACGCATTGAGAGCGCCCAGGTCGAAATGATGCCTGTGTAAGACACCATCCAATATTTCCTCCTGATGGGTTGTGGAGACATCCCACAAATCAACCTGAACACCGTCAATCAGAAGCTGGTCCTCATGTGCAGGCCCATCGTAAGCATATAGGAACTCGGCGTTTAGCGCACTTGCAATCGCGTGGCGAGTGACATCATCGGGTAAAGGATCCCAAAAAATAGGGAGCTCTATATCGGAGTATTCGTCTGCATAACCACGTGCAACTGAACCGGCGATAATGATTGCCTTAATTCCTTCAAAGGTTTCAAGTCGCCTGGCGAGGTGCCGCGCAAAATCGATTCGGCACTGTGTATGAGAATTCTGCATGACCGGCCTCAAGATGAATTGACCAAACTCACATGCCCGCCCACGACGCGCCATACACCGTCCTGCTCGCGTGCCCATACTCGGGTGTAGCGGTACCTGCCGCCAGAGATATTTCCGGCGACATCCACTTTAAGTTGTGTGCGAAGCGATGTAATGGCTACATTGGTACCGACACGGCGGATTCGCAGCTCCCCAGGGAGGTGTGCAATAAACCTGATTGTGCCCGACCGGTACGTCTCCAGGTCCTGCGCCTTTGTTCCAAGTTGACCGTCCGGACCTGTGAATAACAGATCCTCTGAAATCAGGCCCTCCAGGGCAGTTACGTCTGCACCAAGTTGTGCAGCTCGAATCCGTGCTTCAAGCGCAATAATTTCTGGGTCTGCCATGCCAACCAGGACATGCTCCAGTGCGCTGGTATCCATATCACTCATAAAATTTACCTCGTAACTCCTAAACCTCTTTAGTGGCGACAAGATAGTACAAATAACCAAACAAATCCTATGATCCAGATAGGAAGATCACCTGGGAATGCAATTCATTTATTTCGGATAACTCGCTCATGCTTCTTCAATCTTTGGACGCAGTTACCCAACGACAGCCGGTGAGAAAAGAGCAGAGAATCGGGCAACTGCGTTCTTTGGGAAATAATCGATAAAAGACCGAAGAATAGGAGGGCTGCATGCTTCTATTATACGGAATGGATGAGCAACTGACAACGAGTACTGTAAAACGGGGATGCATCGAAGGGCGGACCAGGCCTAAGATGGTTCAATCAATTTGGGGGTGTCGGCCGGAGATCAATTCCCGCAATAAACGAGCCATCGGAAAATAGCAGCCTATAAGAATCTGAAATCGATTTTCAGCTTATGTGTAAGCAATCGGGAATAGCGTGAATGAATTTTCAAAAATCCTCCAGACCTCAAACCGTCGTTATCACAAACATAATGGTTTTTGGTGCTTTCGGACTATTTTTGCTGGCAAAGTTCATCAAGGGGTTCCCAAAAGATTTATCGCAGGGAATTGCTTATTGGGCATATACAGATTGGCTCATCGATTATTCAACCGGGTTTGTGCGGCGTGGGTTGTCAGGCAAACTCATCGACCTCATAGCGAACTATATTCATCCTCAAATTGTCGTTGTATTTCTTGCATGGATCATCTTTCTCAGTGTTGTTTTGGGGTACGCGCGTCTTCTCCTAGATTCATAAAAAGACTGCCAACTTACTCTCCTGTTCATCCACATCCTCATCCTGGTCCATAAACCTTTCTTTTTACTATTTCTGCCGTTTCATGTTTTGATCACTTATACAATCCTGCGTTTAAGCTTTCCTGTTGATTTAAGCTGTAAGTATCCCGACTGATTCTGACCGACCTGCCCGCGGTTTTGCCGTTTGCAGTCGTTTTTGTGTGGGGTAGACCCATGTTTGAAGCCGCTCTTAATATTTGTAAGAAATGGGAGCTTGCCAAGGCACTCGGGACACAGACCTGTCACACCTGGGGAAATCCGATGCTGGCGCTGCCCGGGTCTTTCTCTGCATTGGCATGGACATTTTCTCAGGCGATTTCAATGCCGCTGTCCCTCACGCCCACAATGGTGATTGCATGGCTGGTCAATTTCCTTGTTGCAGGCGGAGCGACCGGATATAGGACAGTGGTTTGTGGTTACGTCCATTAACGATGTAATGGTTTCATTGTCCCCGGAACTGAATGCCTTAGAAAGCAAACTTAAGATCAAAACGAGAACGGTCATCCTGCTGACAGGCTTTTATCCTGGCGGGATTGGTTGGGGTAATAACAGGTCTGTCTCCACACAATTGATTTTGATTAGGGAGCTTCCTTCCATTGGCGTTTATTACAGCTCTCGGGGTTGAAAATTATCTCGCCCAACATCCTGATGTTGAGAAGGGCGCTGTCTGGTACGGCATAAATGTGTTTTTCTTACTGGTGATAATTCTCAGCATCAGGCTGCCTTACTGTTGCCAACATGACGGCTGGAAAATGCTGGCAGAACCCTTGCAATCAGTGATCAAAATATGATCAACTAATGCCTGCGGACACGTTTTTGTTCGCTCAAAAAGCCGGTCTGGGTTAGGCAGCCTACTTATTCATGGCTTTTGTTGTCTGGAAGAACAGGGCTGACGCTTCGAATAGATCTTACGATCACCCAGATGAGAACAAAGAAATAGATCCCATAGCTCAACCACGGAAAAAACCAGGCAGCTCCAATGGCAACAATATATAACCCATTGACAATGACATAAATGGGCGCAATCCCACGTAATTCGGCCGCACTCATGGGTGTGAATCGCAGCTGAGGGCGCCTCTGAAAGTATACTAAAATAACGAAACCGGTGACGTTCACAAGGATCAGATTAATTCCATAGACTGTTAAAGGAATGGGTTGAAGGGGGTATCGCCCTAACAGGGCAGTTGGAAAAGGCAACATGCTTACAAACAGTAGCCAGACAAGGTTAAGCCATATGAAAGCTTCGTCGATCATTTTGATCTGGGCGGATACCTGGTGATGTAAATGCCAGTATAAGCCCACGATGAAAAAGCTCAGGATATAAGTCAATATTTGGGGAAGAAGGTTAATCAGTGCTGCCCCCAGGGCCATGGGTGGCACAGCTGGGATCCTAATGTCCAGAATTAAAAGGGTAATGACGATTGCAAAAACGCCATCAGAAAACGCTTCGAGACGTTGTTTACTCAAGTTGATCTACTCCCTGGATGTATATGACTTCTGGGCAGGGTCAACCAGCCATCCAATCACTTCAGTCGCCCGGCTCTTCTAAGAAAAGCGGCATTTGATCGGCCGGCCAATCCACAGCGCGCTTCGTGCGCTTGTCGACACACGCTACGATCATCATGCAACGTGAGAGCGCATTCCCGGCTTCGTCCAGCATCGTACATTCAATGTGCGCATCCGGCCCGCGGAACTCGCGCACAAATGATGTAATCACGATCTCCTGGTCTCCTGATGCAGGTCGCAGAAAGTCAATCTCCATTCTTCGAACCCAGGTCATGAAAGGCAACTTCTCCAATGTCTTTAGATCCCATCCAGCATATTTGCGCAGGCCCTCCATCCGATGATCGATGTAATACCCAGCGTAGACTGCTGTGCGCATGTGATTGTAGGGATCGAGTTCTGAGAACTTGACTGTATGTGTGGTCCTGTAAACTACCGGTATCATCGTAATCTATCTCCTCTACTTTTATCTCCGGCACGATGTGCCCTGCCCTTCAGCTTCCTGGGAGTGGAACCATTCTCAAGTGCGTATCTGATCAAATCCAACGTCTGGTTTACATACTCAGGGCTGGCTGGTAATTGTGGATTATGCCGCCCAATCCAGGCGCGGTCAATTAATCCATGCCATTTCTCAGACTGTGTTTCCTTTACCCATCCCGCAGCTTTGTTCTTTGAGACAATATCGCCAAATTCGAGTGTGTAAAGTATGCGGCAAACAGAAAGAACCGTGTAAGGCTGGTACCCCTGATGAGCGATCTCGTTTGGATGATTGAGGATATGTAATGCCCAGCCTTGTAATGCTGGCAACATTGCCTGGCGAAGCTCGTTGGTTGAAACAGGATCAATTAATGTTTTTGGAGCAGGACCCATGACGGTAATGCCACGTTCACGCAGGATGAAACGATGAATATTTCACGTTTTACCGTGATATACCATTTTCAGACGCTCGCCAAATCCACGCTCGATGTCAGGATAATTTGCATGTTTTGGGTCAAAACGGCGAAGCGCATATTTTGAGATATAAGAGCCTTCCAGGTTGACCGGCCATCGGCTGTCGGATCGATTAATTCGCTCGAGCATCGCGTACAATTTCGAGAAGATATTTTTTGAGATCTCCCCAACTGTAACAGTAACAAAATCGATATCACTATCCTCATCGAAACCACCATTTGCCAATGAGCCTTCGAGGTACATCCCCATCAAGCGACTTTCCAGAACACTCTGAAAATCTTTAAGCACGTCCCGAAGTACAGCATTGACAGCCGGATAAGGTGTAGGTTTTTCGTTTATTTCACTGGAATCCATTCTCATGTCCGTTCCTGGCAGGCACTCAACGGCCTGCTCCGGCGAGGGATGCCGGGCGGCGCTATGTTAGTCCACCTTCTCCAGAAACCAAATCATCAGCGGACTGTCGTTATTAAATTCCGAATACCCATAATCGCCGTAAAGCGCCTTCACGTTAAATCCTGCGGCTTTCATGAGTCCTTCAAGCTCATCTTTGTGTGAAAGGCGGAAATGAAGCTCCAGGAGGCGCTTGCATTTGAGAATTCCCTGACCATCATAGTAATCATAGTTATTGATTTCCATTTTGAACTCCCTTCTTTTTGCAAGGAAGCAGGCATTTGGACTGCATCGATTGATCGGTGCGGGGTTTCCGGGGTGCACGCGCTACGCTGTGTCAGCCGCCGGCAACGCTCATCATCGTGTAGGCTCGAACAGCTCTATCGGATTGCCATCAGGGTCTTCCAATTGAATCTGTTTGCCGCCCGGACCGACTTCCATCTCATTTCTAAAGTTCACCCCCTTCATTTTAAGATCGGCAACGCGCCCGGGCAAATTCTCCACTTGTAGAACGATCCGATTCCAGCCCCCAGGCTCCTGCTGTCGGCCATCGGGCATGAGCCTGGAACCGGAGGCACCTGGTCCGCTGAGAATGAGTTTGAGATTGCCAATGGAAACCTGACCGAATGCCGGCAATTTCTGGTTATCCAGATTGAAACCGAGCACTTGGGTATAGAACGCAATGGAGCGCTGAACATCCCTGACCTGATATCGAACGCCCCAGAGACCCAGAATGAAGTCCGCTTGGGTTGCTTTCATTTGCTTGTCTCTCTTTCTTTGATATTGAGTGTACCGCAAAAGGCTTTGTAAAGGAGTTTTGCTCGGGTCTAACGGTGTGCGGCCGGTGCCAGGATGCTTCCCGTGGGAGCCAGCGGGGCTGTTTTGCGTGGAAGTTTATGCCAGCGATTTTCTCATTCGTAAGAGCGGCACACCTGCACCACCACGATCATCTATGATATTTTCATACGCTTCAAATCCACAAGCCCGGTACAGTGGCTCTCCTGACAGGGTTGCTACGAGTTCCATCTTTGTGAACCCTTCAGCTTTGGCAGCCTCTTCACACAGTAAAATAATGAGTCGGCCTATCCCTTTGCGCGTGTGATTGGGATGGGTGTACATCGCCCGGATCCGTGCGGCATCTTTCGACGGGTCAAGGAGAGCAGCACTCCGCCCGGGCGTTTGATCGCCGCCGTACATGGTTGCTCGACGACTCCATCCGCCGCATCCTGCCAGTTGACCGTCGGCTTCGACAATAAAATACGTCCCGTCATCGATAAGTTGAGTATCGAGCCCCATGATCGCTCTGCTGGAGGCAATCTGATTTTGATCCAGAAATGATTTTTGGTTTTCAGAGATGGCTGCATCCATTAGTGTTTTGAGCGCATCAAGGTCTTCGCGCCGGGCAATACGATGGGTCAGGGTCTCATTCGTCATGGGGATTCTCCTCCTTTGGCATTAAGAACTGGATCGATTCTACTTCCATAGAAACCTTCACCCGCAGCGTTTGATTTCCATAGGCCCAGGCCCACCGGCGTGCTTTGATGGCGGCTGCGGGAAAGCTCAGAAACTGAAGACTGCCATAATTACGCAAAGCGTTTGAAAACGCGCAAAGTCCGAGGCGTCCTATCAACCTTGATTGATGCGGCACTTGCATAGTACCTATGTTGGCAGCTCCCAATCAGCAAGGAACTCTACATCGTAGTTCCCTTTTACTGCATTCTCTTTTCGCTTCTTCCTAAAATCGGGATGGTCAGGCTTTGTCTTCTTGAAAAGCTCGACCCTATCTTTGAAGGATTGCTCAAATCCGCCTGGCGTCATCGTGAGCAGAATCTTGACTGGAGCCTGCTTTCGGTTTCCTTGGGCATGTGGGGTCCCCCGCGGAATCAAAATGTACGAACCAGCCGGGTATTCTGTAATTGTGTCATTAATTCTGATGATCAGCTCTCCCTCCAGCACGTAAAACGCTTCATCTGTGTTGTCGTGCCGATGTAAGTTCGTTTTGTAGCCGGGCATTTCGATGACTTCGAGAAGTGACCACGCTCCCTTGGTATCTTCGCTGGATGCCAAAAACCTGACTGTGCCCGCGTCATAAGCAAATGTATCGATTTCACCAGACATGAGTGCAATGATTCCGGGTCTGCCTGGTTTCTGCTCTGGTGGAGCTTTGTCAGGCTTTGGCTGAGTATCTGATAATGGTCTAAAGCTCAAGAATGGTGCGAATGTAAGAAGCGTAAGTAAAAATGTTTTCTTCATGATACTCTCTAATTTTTTTGGCTTTACCATAGGAGGAAGCTGGGCAACGGCCTGCCCGACGAAATCTGCCGGGACGACCGGATAGTGCCAGGGACGTACCCGTGGGGTATCCCGCTAAGCAGCGCTGCGCTGGGCGGCTCATCATGCTCAAACCGCCTTATCTCAGGGCTGATCCCAGCGAACATCCATGGGTCGGTCAATCCCCGGCAGAGGCATGGACCCCGCCTCCGATTCGACTGCGTTGCGCTGTGCGGAGGAAAGCCGACGCCATGGCTGGATCGCCAGCATATGCGCCGCGCGCCGCCAGGTGCCGACAGTCTCGCCTTCGACGAGCAGGGCGCCCGGCCAGACACGGGACGTCCACAGCGCGCGGCGTTGACTCTCGTTAGGCACCAGGAGTTGACGCTCGGCACCTTGCAGCAGGAACCAGGTATCGCCGCTCGGCAGGAGCCGGGCCGGGGCTGCCGGGCTAGCCGAGGCGCGGAACAGAGGAGCATCTCGGCTCAGGATCCAGGCTTCGCCGATGGGCGTGCGCACCTGTGTCAGCGACCTGCCAAGCGTTTCGAATGTATTGATGGCGGAAAGCAGCCCAACGCCCGCCCACATCGCGAAGGCTTCTGGTGTAGTGGGACCGAACACCTCCAAATACCGCCGGGCAAGTTCGAGACGCGCCTCGTGCGGATCCATTTCAGGCGCTGGCACATTCCAAATGTCAGGTTGACGGGAACCATCCCAGTGAATCAGGACGGTCCCTGTCGGCGCGGCGTACCGCAGTTCATTAGCATGCTTCGCCCCCATAATCCGTGCCGCGACGCTTTGAAGCATCCGTCTTCCGGCGAGTGCCAACTGCAGCCGAGCGGCGATATCCTGGATGCGCTTCCGCGGCCGTGGTTCATCTGGCAGCCTGCTGAGGGTAAAGACTGCGAGATCGCGTTTCGGCACGACATAACTACTGAACCGGGGTCCCCAGACCTGGACCAGGGAAGGATCCTCCCAGCTTCCGGGCGCGGCATCAGCCATGCGTGCATGGATCGAGAGCAGCGCGGCGCGCGGCATGCTGTCCTGGAGACCTGCCCACGCTGCACGCCGCAATGCCCGACGGCCGTGAGGTAGCCGCTCATCGAGCGCCGCAGCATGGCGCCTGAAGGCGAGAATCTGCGAACGGGTGAGTTTCAGCATCAGTTGTTATATGCTCATCTCTGAATGATGGTTGCCAGGCCTTTCCGACCTGGGATAAATGATTGCTGATTTATGGTTGGACGAACTGTTTTGATATAGTTGGCAAATACGATCTTTTTTATGATACTACGATTTCGAATTTCATTAGAACTCTCGCATAATTCGATTCTAGGTCAGGCTTGCAGCATGAAATTCTCGTGAGAGTCAGGTTTTGATCAGTATTTTTGCATGCGGCCTATTAGCAAGCCAGGTTGATTCCTTTCGGGATACATACCCCGCCGCTTGCAGCGAGATAGTATTGCCGTATGAGTCACCTGATCCGAAAAAGTCATAATGTGTCCATCCTGGTCTATCACTTTGTCTGTCCAGCGAAATATCGAAGAGCCGTGATCGATGAAAAGGTAGACCAAGTATTGAAAGATGTGTGTTTAGAAATTGCTCAACGGTATCAAATAGAGTTTCTCGAAATTGGAACGGACAAGGATCATGTGCATTTTCTGGTGCAATCGGTGCCAAGCTATAGTCCTACCAAAATCATCACGATCATCAAGAGTTTCACGGCACGAGAAGTATTTGTGCGAGTACCCTCGGTCAAGAAGCAATTGTGGGGTGGTGAATTTTGGACCGATGGCTATTATGTTGGCACAGTTGGTCGACATGCCACGGAAGAGGCAATTCGACAATATTTCAAAAACCAAGGTAAAGAAAGTGAGTATGTGCAACTACATGTCCAGCAGCTTAAATTGTTTTAGCGGAGCGATACCCCGTCCGCTTGCGGCGGGGTAGTTCATTGAAAAGTCCCCGATCGTATTCTCCATCCACTATGACCCGAACAAATGGAATACGCCGCCCGTCTTCATGACGGGCGGCGTATTTTTTAAGCTGGATGCACTGTGCTTACGGGCCGGTGTAGCCAGGGACCTGCTGGCGGTTGTGGTAACCGCCGGTGTAACTGACAACGTCCGCCATGATCGCCAGACCGATCCATAGCCAGTCAAAACCGTTGATCGGAAAGATGATTGTGTACATCAGCATGGTCCACGGGAGGAAGACCAGGCCCAGGATGCCGACCAGCCAGGGGAAGTTGAAGTTTGCCAGCGCGGCGTTCACCCGGATGGGCGCGATGAGCCACCAGACCAGGAAGCCCAGCCTGGGGCCGAAGAACAGAAGAGCAGCAAAAAAGCAACACATATTTCTTTTCTCCTTGTAAGTTTGTTGGAGGGCAGCTCTGAAAAGCCGCCTCAAAAAACGTCCCGAAGGTTTCAGGTCAGGAACTTAATGACTTGAAGATAAACAACCTTCGGGACGTTTCTTTTTGACTAAGGCACGTTGATGTATATATAGAACTGGCAGATGGTCTTCTTGCTGCCTGCCCCAACTTCCCACATCTCGCCGTATGTTCCCTTGTTCCAGGGGGCGATCATGGGAACGCTGAAGTTGTAGGTTCCACCAGGCTTGACATCCACCGCCAGGTCGTACAGGTCCGAGCCCGTATGCAGCTGGACGTTATCCTTGGCGCCCACATAGCGCAGATCAACTTCGCCTGTGGACCACTTTTCCGAGCCGGTGTTCTTCAAGACCCAGGTGGTGGTGAAGGGCGTATCGATCGTCAACGTCGTGCCATCCGCGGGCGATTGAGAGACAACGGTACAGCCTGTCCCGGTGGTCGGAGGCGGAGTAGGAGCCACGGTCGGCGGCGGAGGCGGAGAAGCCACGATCGGGAGACTGCCGGTGTTCTGCGGGATCACATAGCTGGCGGAGACCCAACCCAGGCCGGTATCAGAATACTGCACCGGGACTTTCACCTGGTACCACGCACCGTCTGCGCTCTTGCCGGTCGCCTCACCCGTCGTGTTGGGTGGCGCCACCACCAGGACCGGGTAGTTCGTGCTCGGCCCGGAGCGTACATTCACATAGTCCGTGGTCGTCACAGATGGAGCGCCGGAGGCAGGAGGCACAGGGGCGGCGGTTGTGTATGTCTGCGGGTTTTGGATGGTCTGGACGCTGGCCGTATTTTTGGTGGTCACATACTGGCCGCTCACCCAGCCGTATCCCTCGCCCACTTGATTCGGATTGATGCGGACGACCCACCACTGTCCGTCTTCGCTCTTGCCGATCACACGAGCGGTTACACCGGCCTGGGCTTCACCATAGGCCGGATAGTTCGTTGCCGGTCCGCTGCGGACATAGGTATTGGCAATGGTCGTGGCCTGTGGATCCGTGGGCCCGGGCGGGACCATCTGTGTGGTCTCCGGGACAGGAGGAGTGGGCAGCACGGGAACGTTACTCACATTCTTGGCGTTGACCCAGCCAGCGCTGACCCAGCCTTTTCCGGTGGGTGCTACTGGTACATTGATCGCCCACCATTGCCCGTCTTCGCTCTTGCCGACCACGACAGCACTCTGGCCTCCCGTGAAGGTCCCATAGAGGACATAGTTGGTCCCCGGTCCGCTGTAGATGCCGTTGTTCGCTTTTGCGACTGCAGACGGTCCGCTTGGATCGGCAGTGGGAACCACGGCCACCGGGATATACGGATCGCTTGTCGGTCCGGTCAGCACTTCCGTGGCGGTTGCGGGTGGCGGAGCGTTCTTCGTCAGGTCTGCTACCACAGTCTGCGCCGATTGGGTCTGGACCATGCTGATATCCTGGGTGGGAGCGGCCGCTGGGGGTGCGGGTGTCGAGCAGGCGTTGAGCACCAGGCTCAGTGCCACCAGGAGCATGAACGTTATGGAGAACAAGGTTTTGGAATTCGATTTCATGGGTTCCTTTCCATCAATGATGATCGGACGGGGCGAGGTTACGGGCCGGTGTAACCAGGGACCTGCTTGCGGTTGTGATAACCGCCGGTGTAACTGACAACGTCTGCCATGATGGCCAGGCCGATCCAAAGCCAGTCAAAGCCATTGACCGGAAAGACGATCGTGTACATCAGCATGGTCCATGGCAGGAAGACCAGGCCGAGGAGGCCGACCAGCCAGGGGAAGTTGAAGTTTGCCAGTGCAGCGTTCACCCGGACGGGTGCGATGAGCCACCAGACCAGGAAGCCCAGCCTGGGGCCGAAGAACAGAAGAGCAGCAAAAAAGCAACACATATTTCTTTTCTCTTTTCAGTGTGAGGGAGGGCAGCATTGGGAAGCTGCCCTCGTTTCCTATTTTGGCGTTGCGGCTTGATAGTAGGTCAGTTCACCCGTAGGAGAGTTCAGGTTGAGGGTGCTACCCTGGATCTGGCCGGCCATCACGGCGGAAAGCATGGACAGGTAGGTTTGCTCCTGCTGCATGATTTCCTCCGGGCAGGACATGCCTGTGCCGGTCAGTCCGCTGACGGTGACGGAGAAGGAGCCATCCGAATTCGGCGTGGCCGTGTAGCTTCCCTGGTAGGTATTGCATCCGCCAAACCCGGAAAGCTTGCCTCCCTGGGTCTCGAGCGTGATCTCGGTGCCTGGCAGAACCGCCTGCCCGGCCATTTGACTCAGCGTCCAGAGGAGCGGCGTGGTCACTTTGGCGCTGATGGTCACTGCCATGGTGGCGCTGCTGCTCTGTCCGTCCTGGGCGGTCACGATCACCGTGACCTGGTAGGTGCCTGTCTGGTTATAGATGGTGCTTACCTTCGGCGAGGAGGAAGGACCGGAGGTGGTCCCATCTCCAAAATTCCAGGAGTAGCTGGCGATCGGGCTGCTCCCAGCGGTCGATCCGGATGCATCGAACGTGACCGACTCGCCGACGTAGCCCGAGCTGGGTCCCTTAATGACGGCCTGCGGCGGGATGACAGGCAGCGGAGCAACAACCGGCGGCTCTTCTGTGGGCAGCGGCTGGACGGCTTGTGGCGTATCTGTCGGTACGATTATGGTAGGAAGAGGTTGAATGGCCTGCGGAGTTTCCGTGGGAGCCACGATGGTGGGCAACGGCTGGATCGCCTGCGGCGTATCGGTGGGGATGCCCGTTGGTAGCGGCTGGATGGCCTGCGGCGTGCTGGTCGGGATGGCCGTCGGCGGCACCTGGGTTGGCATGGGTGTCGGCTGG
Organism: Bacteroidota bacterium; assembly: GCA_050258995.1. Lineage (GTDB taxonomy): Bacteria > Chloroflexota > Anaerolineae > Anaerolineales > Villigracilaceae > Defluviilinea. The sequence goes on along the minus strand of JBLMZU010000095.1, from coordinate 5,282 downwards.
ACCGGTGTCGTGCTGTTGAAGGTCTTCTCCTCGCTGTCCTGGAAGCCGCGCTGGTCGGTGACGGTCAGTCTCACCCGGTAGGAGCCCGAGTTGGCGTATACGTGGCTGACCACCGGCCCGGTCCCATTATTTCCATCCCCAAAGTTCCATTCCCAGTAGACGATCGGCACCTGTCCGCTGGAACTGGATCCGTCGAAGGTGACTACCTGGCCGGTCGGGGCATCCGTGGGGCCGGTAAAGGATGCCACTGGGGGCTGGACCTCCTCCGTGCGATGCAGAGGCGTGAGCGAATAGTTCAGGGCGCCCTGGCTGCCGACGATCTGCATGACCGTGTTGTTCACCTGGTAATCGCGGGCGGTGCGCAGGATGCCCAGCATGGCCTGTTCCTGCGCCTGCAGGGATGCGTTCGGGCAGGCCGCCAGGGTCGAGCTCAAGTTGGTGATGGTGATGTTCTGTCCGCTGGTCGTGTAATTCCCCTGGAAGGAATTACAGCCGGTGAAGCCGTTCAGCGACCCGTTGGTATTGAACAGGGTAAATGGTTCCTGCGATCCCGCCACGCTGTAGCTGGAATTATAGGAGACTAAATACCAGGTGGGCCCCACCAGCAGGTGGGTCTGGTCAAAACTCTGAGGTGGCATTGTGTTTTGATAGGTGAGCACGCCCGAGCCGCTGTTAATGATCAGCTGGCTGCCGGTCTGCCAGTACCCAAAGGCGCGCGAAAGGATGTTAATGTAGTTGCCTTCCTGGTTCATGACCCCGGCCGGCTTGGTGCAGACCTGTTTTGCGCTCAGGGATGTTTGCACACCCATGTTCTGACCGAAGGATGCAATGTAATTGTTGCACCCCGCCGAGCCGCTGAAGGTGCCCGAGGCTCCATCCGCGTTGATCACGAACTGGCCATAAATCGATGTGCCGGTCACCAACGGCGTATTGTTGATGTACCACAGATACCAGGTGGTACCGTTGAGATCCTGGAGCGGCGGACGATTGGCCGATTCCAGCTGGGTCCCCTCAAAGACCAGTGACTGTTTGCCGTCGTCGTAGGGCAGGATCAGGGTATTGCCCGAGATTCTGTAGGATGTGGCGTCATTCAAAGCCAGGAAGTAGTTTTGTTCCTGCTGGGATAAACCGGGTGCACAGCTCGTTTTTTGAGTGCTGAAGGGCGGGTTGATCTTGATCTGGTCAATGGATCCGGTAAAGGCTGCGGAATATTCATTGCAGCCGGTGGTTCCGGTGAGAATGCCAGAGAGCGAGCCCGTGATGGCGCTGAATTGTGCCGCAAAGTTGCTGCCAGCGACCGGCGGCTGGGGATTATTGACATCACCCATCGAGACCAGTTTCCACAAAGCCTCTGTCAGTGGTGTGCGGCTTGCATTAAAGGTAAGGGTACCTGAAGGGCTTGTCAAAGTCAGGATATTGGCAGCGACCTGGTAGGAGGTGGATGTCTGCAGCATCTGCAGGTAAGCCTGCTCGGTATCCATGCCGGTTTCACAGGCCATCATCGTGCTGGACGCAGGCTGCACGGTGATGTTGTTTCCGTCCAGGGTGTAGCCGGCATTGTACTGGTTGCAGCCGGAGCTGCCGCTGACATTTCCCTCGTTCGGCGTATCGGTGGGGGTGAACACAGCCGTAATGCTGGACTGGGCGGCTGTGACAGGCTGGCCGTTCATCAGCGACAGCGTCCAGAGGGTATGCTCGAACGGCAGGTTGGCCGAAGTGTATACCAGCACACCTGCGCCCTGGTTGTAGGTCAGGGTCAGCCGTTGGTTGAGGATGCTGTACTGTTGGGTGGTGCCGAGCGCCTGGAAGTAGGCTTGTTCCGTTTCCATCCCGGTGGCGCAGGCCATCTGCGTGGAGGCGACCGGACCGACCGTCATCTTATCTTCCTGCAATGTATAGGTTGTGTTGTATTGGTTGCAGCCGCCCGATCCGCTGAGGTTTCCATCGCTGGCGAAGACTGCTGTGATCATGCTCCCGGCCGGGACGGGTTGCGGGTTCTTGGGATCTCCCATGGAGATGAGCACCCAGTTGGTGCTGTTCAACGGCTTTTGACCGATGGCGAAGACCATGAGCTGTTCTTTTCCCGCAACGTACTTGACCTGGAGCTGTCCCTGGCTGCTGAAGCTGAAGCTGCTGGCGGTCTGGAGGGCGTTCAGGAAGGCGGTCTCCTGATCCATCCCCTCGGCGCAGGCCATGGCGGTCGTCGCCAGCGGACCAATCTTCATGGCTCCATCAGTCCCGGCCTGGTAGGTCCCCGAATAGTTGTTGCAGCCGCCAAAGCCGCTCAACGTTCCATCGGCGGCGAATTGGGCGGTCAGGCTGGTGACGCCCTGGACCACGGTGGGATTGGCGGGGTCACCATAGGCAACCAGCGTCCATGGATTTGCATATAACTGGTTGAGATCGATCACCACCGGGGTCGGGGAGGCGGCGGCAGTGGGCGCGGTGAACGTGGGGGCAACGGGCGTGCACGCCGAGAATAGGACCGCGATGCAAAGGAGAATTCCCAGCGATCGAAGAAGCATGGTGGGTTTGGTTACCCGATGGTGAAGCTGTAGTGTTGACATCTCTCTCTCCGTGAGTCAGACCAGCCTGGCATAAACCTGGTGATGAATGCGCCATTCGTGTAGTAACATATCTGGCCAGGTCTAGAGAAGCAGGTTCTAATTGTTTTCATCTTTTACAGATGAGTGCCAAGCATAATTTACAGGAAATCCAATTTTGTGTCATCGTAATAGTGTTGGTTTTGGAGCCAACAGAAAAACAATACAAATGGGAAAATTCAACGCAACAGGGAGGGGGGATCAACAATTGTTGATGGATGAAAAATGCTGTCGGTGGGAAAAAGAAACCGGGACACTCGAATTCGAGTGTCCCGGAAACATGCAAATGCTGATTGCTAGAGTGTCTGGCTAGGCAGCCGGGGGCGGGGGATCGATCGTGCCCATGGTGCTCGAATAGGCAGGCACCTTGTGCCGGTTCTGATATTGAGTGGTATAGCTGACGATGTCCGCGCCGATGGCCAGACCGATCCAGACCCAGTCAAAGCCGTTGAGGGGGAAGACGATCGTGTACATCAGGATGGTCCAGGGGGCGAATATCAGGCCCAGGATACTCACCAGCCAGGGCAGGTTGAAGTTCTGGAGGGAGGCGTTAACCCGGATCGGCGCGATCAGCCACCAGACCAGGAAACCCAGTCTAGGGCCGGCAAACAGTAGAACTGCGAAAAAACAACACATGGTGCATTTCTCCTTGTAGGATTGTTGATGGGCGATATCATAGTGTTGCCCAATTTACGATTTTCCGGAAGATACAATTCTTCCGTCAAACTATATAAACACCGACCGGCCTTCAACGTTACGAAACCCGGTCCCGAAACGACTCGGTTTCCTCAGGGATCTTATTTCGGTGGACTTCTATCCTCCCAATCCTCCCAGACAACGCCGCTGGATTCAAGATAGGCATTGACTGCTGCTCCGAGGGTGGGGAAGAAATGTCCGTCATCGAAGCGGGCACGTAATCGGTAGCGCTTGAGTTTGTCCTTGATGGGATCCTTCATCTCTGCAAACATCAGCTGGATGCCGGCCTGCTGCAGCTCATCATCCAGTTCCACCAGCATGTCCGCGGCCGAGACATCCACACCGGTGAGGGGCTCTGCCGCAACCACAAACCATTTTACAGGGTTGGGTGCCCGATTCACTTCGGTCAACACCTGTTCCTTGAACTGTTCCGCATTGGCGAAGAACAGGGGCGCATCCCAACGGAAAAGCACAAGTCCTGGAATCAGGCGGGCATCCGGGTGCCACTCGATATCGTGGTAGCCCTTTAATCCCTCGGCCCTTCCCAATACTGCGTAATGCGGACGCCAGGCATCCCCGACAAACTCGCCCAACGCGATGATAATGGCGATCAGGATGCCCGGGATGGGGCCGAATATGGCCACCCCCAGGAAGCAGGCGATCGACAGCCAGAACTCCCAGCGCTGGATGCGGTATAAGCGGCGCAAGTCCGCAACCTCAAATAAGCCGATCGCCGAGGAGATCACGACCGCTGCCAGGGCAGTATTGGGAAGATTTTTTAAGAGTGTGGGTGCGAAGATCAACAAAAGGGCAATGACGATGGCACCGGTCACGCCCGTCAGCTGCGTTTTCGACCCTGCCGACTCTGCCACGGGCGTGCGCGATGCACTGCTGCTGATCGAGAAGCCCTGGAAGAAGCCGGCCGCGACGTTGGCCGCGCCCAGCCCGATGATCTCCTGGTTTGAGTCCACGTAGGCGCCGGTCTTGGCCGCCAGGCTGCGGGAAAGCACGCTGGTATCTGCAAAGGAGACCACCGCGATCGATACCGCCCCGATCACCAGTGGAACTACATCCTGCCAGGTGATCCATGGTATGGAGAAGGATGGCAGGCCTGGCGGCAGCGGACCGATCACCGATACACCTGCTGTGCTTTCCAGCGCAAAATACCCGGTTACGATCGTTGCACCAACGACGGCCACCAAAATACCAGGAAATCGTTTAAAACGCTTTGTCGCCAGGATGAACACCAGGGTGAGGGTGCCGACGGCCAGGGTCACCGGGTTGGTCAGCCCTGCCCGCAAGCCTTGCAGGAACCCGGACAGCTCCTGCAGTAGGCCGCTCCCTTCCACAGAAAAGCCAAACAGTTTCGGCATCTGGCCCACCAGCACAGTCAAAGCGATGCCGTTCATATACCCGTAGCGGATCGGCTTAGACAGCAGCTCGGTGATGATGCCCAGGTGGGCGAGCCCGGCCAGGATGCATAACAAGCCTGTAAAGATGGCCAGCATGCCTGCCAGGGCGATCGTCCGGGCGGGGTCCCCGGCGGCCATTGGAACGATCACGGCCGCGATGATCGCCGCCAGGGAGGAGTCCGGGCCCAGGACCAGGATGCGGCTGGGGCCGAAGATGGCGTAGGCAAGCAGCGGCACGATGGTCGCGTACAGGCCGTTGATCGCCGGCAGCCCGGCTGCCTCTGCATAGCCCATGCCCACCGGTACCAGTATGGCCGTCAGCACCAGCCCGGCCATCAGGTCATTTCGCAGCCAGCTTCGGCGGTAATGGCGAAGCGTATAGAGACCGGGCATCCACTTCCAGATGCCTTGTTGGTCGGCAGCAGAGGGTCGAAGAATACGACCTGTTGTGGGGGCGACTGTGTCAGCTCTATTCATAACTGCCTTATCCTTTGATAGCCATTACGGTCGATATGCTGTCTTTCCGGGCTCCCAAACCTTCGCCGATCACGAACGATTGTTTCATCAAGCT
>JBLMZU010000094.1:0-3406 GCA_050258995.1 Bacteroidota bacterium | reverse complement strand
ACCTTCGATACAGATATCCTTCCAGATGCCAATCGGAGGCAGCTTGGGGCCCCAGTCCCAGCCCCAGTGACAGGGCGCTTTGCGGAGGTGAGGCCCGCCAGGGATGTCGCCGCCGCCCTGGAGAGGGAGCTGTGCCTGCCTGGCCGTGATGAAGCGGACTGGCGATCCAAATGTGATCAGCAGCTCATTGTTCCCTTCACGCAGGAACGATTTCACGTTCCATTCCCAGCGCCGAAACATGTTTTCCGCGTGCCCGAGATATGTCCCATTGAGATAGATGTCGGCCACCGTATCCAGTCCGTCACAGACCAGGCTGATATTTTCCTCGGCCAGGATCGCTGCCTCCACGCTGAAGCTGCGCCGGTATTCCCAGTCGTTCTCGGCCACCCACATCACCTTGAGCTCATTGTCGGCGACAAACGGATCGGGGATCTTACTCAAAGCGAGCAGATCGGTATGGACTCCCCCCGGGACGGTTGCGGGCCACCATTCATTGGCGCCACATTGGCGGAACTGCCATTCTCCATTTAAACGTTGATTCTGCATTGGTTTTCCTCTTGGTATGATAGGTTGGCGAGCATGGGAAGATGGTCCTTGCTGCGTTATATGTTCCTACTCGTGCGTTATGCGGCCAGATTGTATTTTGCCTTGGGAACTCTTTAATATCACATTCCGAGTGTAACATTCGAATGCGACTATCGGAAGATATGCTGCTTCTGTATTTCGACACCAATTAAGGTGACATTTTGCAAAATCGTCGATCTGACTCAGCGCGTTCCTCGAGAAGATTCGAGGAGTTTCAAACCCCGGATGCGTATATAATGAAAGCAGGAAACTCTCAGCAACCAGGGATTCTCGCATGGACGATATTCAGAAATTTGCTTTCCCCTTGATCGAAAATGTGGAAAAAGTCATTGTAGGCAAACGCCAGGCCATTGAATATATTCTGGTGGCGCTGTTGTGTGAGGGACATGTACTCCTGGAGGACGTCCCTGGCTCGGGCAAGACGATGCTGGCCCGGGCGGTCGCGACCAGCCTGGGCATTGGTTTCAAGCGCATCCAGTGCACCCCGGACCTGCTGCCCAACGACATCACCGGCGTATCCGTCTATAATCAGAAAAATGGGGAGTTTGAATTTAATCCCGGTCCCATCTTCGTCAACATCCTGCTGGCCGACGAGATCAACCGGGCCACACCCCGCACACAGGCTGCCCTTCTGGAGGCAATGCAGGAACAGCAGGTGACGGTCGACGGGGTGACCCGCGATTTGCCACGTCCATTCCTGGTGTTGGCCACACAAAATCCGATCGAATACGAAGGGACCTTCCCACTCCCCGAGGCGCAGCTGGACCGATTTCTCATGCGTCTTTCGCTTGGCTATCCCTCCCGGGCGGACGAGCGCCAGATTTTGACCAGCCTTTGGCGGGAACATCCGATCACGAAGATCGGCAAGGTGGTGGACGGCCAGGACCTGTCTGTCTTACAGAAACGGATCTGGGATGTGAATGTGGATGTGACCCTGCAGGATTACATTGTCGCCCTGGCGGCCGCGACGCGGGCCCATCCGGATCTATCCCTGGGGGTCAGCCCGCGCGGCAGCCTGGCGTTGTTGAAGGGGTCGCAGGCATTGGCAGCGATTCGTGGACGGGATTATGTCCTTCCTGAGGATATTAAGTCCCTCGTGCCGTTGACACTCGCTCACCGGCTCATCCTCAAGCCGGAGGCGGAACTACGCGGACGGACCGCACAGCTGATCCTCGAAGATATCCTGGAAAAGACACCTCTTGACCTGGGCGGTGTCGACCGCTAGGCGTCCTCAAGATGTTTGGTAGGTTCCTCACCCTGCTGATTCTGCTCCTGGTAATCGCTACCGTCCTGCGAGGCGACTTTGCCTTGTCTTTGATTTATCTGGTTGCAGGTGCCCTTTTGGCCGGGATCTGGTGGGCGCGCCGCGCCATGAGGCAGTTGATTGTTAATCGCCGATTTAACACACATGCCTTCCTGGGGGAAAAAGTAAAGATCGACCTGCTGGTGCGGAACAAGGGATGGCTGCCATTGCCCTGGCTTGAACTCCATGATTCCCTGCCGGTGGCCCTGGCCGGGCCGAATAATTTTCAATCGGTCCTGCATCTGGGGCCAGGTGCGGAGGCGAAATTCGAGTATTCCGTCGATGCACGCAAACGTGGATATTACCTGATCGGCCCCCTTTCGGTATCCACAGGAGATATCCTGGGACTGAGTAGCGCGGTAGTGGCAGAAAGCCAGGCTGAGCCCCTGATCATCTATCCCAAGATCATTCCATTCACATCGGTGGAAATTCCCTCTCATTCGCCACAGGGGACGTTGCGTCACACCGTGCCCCTCTTTGAAGATCCGACACGGGTCTTCGGCAAGCGAGGTTATCTATCGGGCGATTCCCTGCGCAGGATCGACTGGAAATCATCCGCTTCCTCCGGCCGGTTGCAGGTCAAGCTCTTCGAGCCATCCATTGCCCTTGAAACGTTCGTCATTTTGAACTTGAATCTGGAGGATTATTTTTATCAAAGCCGTATCGATTCCATGGAACTGGCGATCGTGATCGCCGCCTCGATTTCCAACTGGATCGTCGGCAGGAAGCAAATGGTGGGGATGATGGTGAACGGTCACGACCCGCTGTCCGCGGACGGCAGACCGCAGACGTTTTCTCCGCACAAGGGGAAACATCACATGATGCGCCTGCTCGAAGTACTGGCCCGTGTGGAAGCCATTGGTAACTCGTCGCTGGTTCCCTTATTGGAGAAGCAGCGATACCAGCTGGCCTGGGGCACGACTCTGATCGTAATTACAGGCGAGGCAGGAGAGGAACTGCTTGACCAGCTTTACCAGGCGCGCCGCGGCGGACAGAATGCCATTTTGATCCTGGTGGGCAGGGGTGTTGCCGGGGACGACGTTCGCCAGCGCGCAAAATTCTTCGACATCCCGTTGTATTCGATGGGTACCGAACGCGATCTCAAGATCTGGATGCAGGAATCGAGACACGTATGAATCCGGAATCGAAGTTAAACGCGTTGGGAAACGGAAGGGTATTTCGTTCCCTTGCTTATGTGCTGGTATTCCTGTTGATGGCCTGTGTTGCACTCGCCATTAGTGTGCTGATCCACACTGTATTTCCTGACTGGCACTATGGCATTATTGCAGGTGCGGCATTGCTTGTGGTGATCGATCGCATTTTCACCTATCACCAGATGAAATATTTAACCTTTTTGAGCTCTGAATGGCTGATTGCCATTGTGGCTCAATGGATTGCCATCCTGCTGGTTCTCCGGCTTATGCTGTCTTTTGCAAATGGTATTGTGGCGCTACGGGAGGATCTATCTCTTTTTACCAGTGGATATATTGACAGACTGTTTTCCCCGGAATTTGTGAC
>JBLMZU010000093.1:0-3824 GCA_050258995.1 Bacteroidota bacterium | reverse complement strand
CGCATGAAGGCGGCAATCGGTCCGGCCGGTAGATGAAGCTTCCACACACGCCGGTTCAGCCTGTGCGCGATCGTATCGATTACTTCATTGAAACCAAGCGGGTATTTTCCGGCGATGTTATACATCCTGCCAATGGTTCGATCGTGGGATAAGCAGGCCAGGATTGCCCGGGCGACATCCTCCACGTAAACAGGCTGTTGAAGGTAAGTGCCATCTCCGAAGACGGGTACGAGCGGGGAAATGCGCATAAATCGTATGAGCCGCCACATGTTGCGGTCACGCGGGCTGCCATAGATCATGGTCGGGCGCAGGACGGTGTATTGTAGTCCACTGGCCTGGATTGTTTGCTCCGCTGCGAGTCGAATTTGTTTACTCTGGGCGTTGAGCCGGGCAAAGATGGCTGTCGAGCTGATGAATACGGCGCGCCGGATCCTGGCAGTTTGCGCGGCGCGGACAATGGAATCTGCGTGGCCAAAGCCCAGGGAGGCGATATTGACGAGGACGTCCGCTCCCTGCATTACAGAGGCCAATGTTCGGGTATCGGAAAGGTCGCCTTCCACCCACTCAATTCCCGGCTGCGGCAGGATTGAGCGATCGCTGGTCCGGCGGTGAAGACAGCGGACCTGATATCCTTGTTCGATTAAAAGTGGAACGGTTCGGGAGCCGGCAAATCCCGTCGCCCCTGTGACAAAGACCCTCACGCCTGTACCAGCGTCTGGAGGAAACGCAGAGTCTCATCCAGACGGTCGCGCCGGTCAAGGTTTTTGACCAGGTATTCCCGGGCGTTGCTGCCCATCCGGTGGACGCGCTCGGGGTCGTTGGAAAGCTCAAGGATCGTTCTGGCGAGCTGCTCATCATCGCCGGGCTCGACAAATACTCCCCCGTTGGAGGTCTCGATCACCTCCCGGATGACGCCATCGATCACCAGCACGGTCGCACGCCCGGCCGCCATGTAATCAAAAACCTTGTTGGGATAGGTGGTCCGGAACATGATGATATTTTGAAGGATCGCCAGACAGATATCCGAGGAGGCCAGCACATGCGGCATCTCCTTTTTGGGATATACACCGGCAATGGTCACATTCTCCAGCCCCCTTCTGCGGGCATCCTCTTCGATCTTGACGCGCTCCTTGCCATCTCCAAAAAGGACGAAGCGGATTTTCGGCTCGTTCCGCAGACGGTCCGCGGCGCGTAGGATCGTATAAATGTCGTTCGCCGCGCCCAGTGCCCCCGCATAGACCACGACAAATTTATCCTCCAGGCCCAGCTTCCGGCGGATCTCCGAACCATCCACGTTCGGATTGAACATTTCCACATCCGTACCATAAGGGATGAAGGTAACTTTCTTCTCGGGAATGCCCTTTTCCAGCAGGTACTTTCGATAGGCAGGAGAATTTACGAGAATGTGGGTGGCGCGGGCGTACAGGAAGTTCTCCAGCCAGCGCGACAGGGCAATAATGACCGGATTTTTCAGCACCCCCATGCTCACCCCGAATTCGGGCCACAGATCGCGAACTTCTAGCAGGAAAGGCTTCTGGCGCACAAGCGATACGACCCAGGAAGAGACCGCCTGGAAGATCGGCGGGGTGGTGCCCATGACCAGGTCCACATCCCTGACCTGCAGGGCCGTCCATACGGAACTAAACATGAAGCTGACAAAGGAAACGATCCGCCAAAAGTAGCTTCGATGTAAAGATGGATACACGTAAGCCCGCAGGATGCGGATCCCGTCTATGTTCTGCTCTACACTTTCAAAGATCCGGCGGCGGCTGGTCGTAGGCTGGCCGGTCTGGTAGTTGATATCGCCTCCCACGATGACCAGCTCATGTCCGTGTTTGCGTAGGTATTGAGCCATCTCGAAATGGCGGGTGTGTCCGGGCTCGTTGGGGGATACAAATGACTGGTTGATCAGGAGGATTTTCATCGATTCGGGTGACCTTGTCCAACCCGTGATTATATTATGGATTATTTGCCGGAAAGATAATTCCCTTGCTGATTTGCCAGATGGATATGATTCCGGTCCCACTTCAGCCGGTTGTCTACTCTCCTAAGCTGGTTTTATCTTTTCCACAGGGGCCGATCCCGTTTGAGAGCATATGTATCGTATTAACATCTCCGAAAGGAAGGTAGTTTGAGAGTCTTTGAGAGTCTGGATGGATAGAATTACGATTGCAGAAAGGAAAATTACTATGGAAATTCCACGACACTGGAGACTTAAGAAACAACGCTATGGGCTGGTCGGCGAAGTCTGCCCCCATTGCGACTACAAGATCTTTCCCCCACGCGACGTCTGCCCGAACTGCGGAGATGAAGCCAAGGAACTTTATACATTCAGCGGTAAAGGTGAAGTGTATTCCTACACGACAGTCTACGAGGCACCCAGCGGCTTCGACAGCACCGCTCCCTACACCGTTGCCCTGGTCAAACTGGACGAAGGCCCCATGGTCACCGCCCAGCTGACTGATGTGGACAACTCGGCCATCGAAATTGGCATGCCGGTCGAGATGGTTACCCGCAAGATGCGCAATGACGGCGACGAGCGTGGATTGATCATTTATGGCTATAAATTTCGCCCTGCTGTAGTTATGCCGCAATAGCTTTTGACCTAACTTTTGTTTAAATAAGATATGCCGCTTCTCATTCATCTGGGAGCGGCATTTTCAATTCCAACTTAATTTGTACTATTGATGTTTCCTCGCGTTCGACGCATTCAAGACATCTTCTACAGCACTTTGAATAAGGCTGACACTTCTTCACGGCCATAGCCCGCGTCCATGGCCTGCTGGAAAAGACGCGCGGCCAGCCTGGGGAACTCGGCCTGGATATGACTGTCCTGGGCATGTTGAGCGATCTGTTGTATCCCTCCCGCCCAGAGTTCCAGCGGGGCAGATGTCTCCTGATAATTACCCGATTGGATATTCTCGCACAGCCATTTCTCGTAGTTCCTGCCCTGCTCACCCAGTATTTTGATGTACTGTTCCAGCGGGATGCCTTCGGCCTGGCAAATCTGCACGCTATGAAACAGGGACAAAAACATTCCATAATAGTGCATGATGTAAACCATTTCCCAGGCAGAAGCGAGGCCAATTGCCTCACCCTTAAAATCCAGATTCCTGGCCAGTATCCGCAGGATCGGTTCGGCTTTTTGAAACGTCACTTCTCTCCCGGCGACCAGAATGTGGGCGTCGGGCGTTCCAATGGAATCGGGGCTGCCGGTAATTGCACAATCAAGATATTCGGCTTCATGCTCATGTGACCACATTTCGCTCACCCGGGCGTCCTGCGGAGAGCCAGTCGTGAACTGAACCAGCAGCCTGCCGGAAAGCTCCGCTGCAACTTCACCAAGAATTTGATTCGCCGCGGCGTAGTTGGTCACACAGATGAGGATGATCGGGCTGGCCGTGAGCGCTGCACCAATGTGAGGAGCAAACACTGCTCCCTTTTCCACAAGGGGTGCAGCTTTCTCCGGGCTGCGATTCCATACGGTGACAGCGCAACCGTTCTCCAGCAATGCACGTGCCAATGCCGAACCCATGTGTCCCAGACCGATCACTGTAACCTCGCTCATGTTGCAATCTCCACAAGTAGAATTTCGTAGGTTCAAGCGGATGGAAATGAATCCGCTTGAACCCATTGTAATCACTTTTGGCACTGAACCAGGCGATACTCTTACGGTTCGAGAATCCAACCACTCAGTGTAAACGGCCCAGAGTGGCCATTGCGATAAGCTTCCCAATGTCCCAGCAGGCCCTCGTAGCCGCCGCTGCCATGGGCAACACCGCGATAGAAGTATTCACCGCCCTCGGTGATCTCACTGGTGAAAG
>JBLMZU010000092.1:0-13133 GCA_050258995.1 Bacteroidota bacterium | reverse complement strand
GTTGGCACAAGGGTCAGTGCCCACGCTGCATGACCTGATGTCTGGGAGGTAAATTGCCCCTTGGTACTTCTAGTAGTGGACACTGACCCTTGTGCCAACCGAGGCCCAGTCATAAAGCCATCTGGCATCCTCGATCGTCATGTTTACGCATCCCCGGCTCATCGGGTTTCCAAAGTTGCTATGCCAGTACGTTCCATGGAACCCATACTCATCATAGAAAAACATGACCCAGGGAACATCCGGAAGATAGTAGCCGGGTCCTGACATATCCTGCATGGGCACTTTGACATAGATCTGGAAATCGCCTGTGACAGTCGGCGTGTCAGGCAGACCGGTGGATACAACAAATGAGTTGACGATTACATCCCCCTCATAAGCATAAGCATGCTGTTCAGAGAGATTTACGTCGATCCAGCGCCCGTCAATCGCTGGGTCCGATGGTTCGGCCGCTGGAGGGGGAACTTCAGGTTGTACAGTCGGTATTACAGGTGGTTCGCTCGTCGGAACAGGTGTGCTTGGCATGCCAGCTGGCTTTGAAACAACCATGGCTGCCCAATGGACCTTTTCTGTGGGCATTGGCAGACTTGTACTCTGTACAATGGAAGCCAGAGCGGGAGTTGTCAGGGCAAAGAACCCCAGTAATCCAACCATCATGCATCCGAATCCGGCCAGAAGGATGAGGGACACCCATTGACTTCGCCGATTTGTTTTCCCTCTATAGATCGGCTGGCTCACTGGGACCGGTGTAACAATGGCTGCAGCATATGATGAACCGAGGCTGGCAATGTCTTGAGTGGCTTGCGTTTGTTTGACCCAATCCCAAGCCCATTGCAGACACTGGCGGGCTCGCAGGCTGTTGGGATGATAATGCAGCGCCCACTTCCCATATGTGACGGCGTCCCCGGGACTGGCAGCGGAAAAGGCCAGCAGCAGCCACGCATCCTCCAGGTCGGGGACAATCCGTATGGCCTGGTTGCTCCATTGTCTTGCCGTTTCCCGGTCACCACGCTGGAGAGCTGTGCGTGCCTGGGCGACGTACTGGCTGGCTATCTGATCGTTGGGGTTCATGGGCTTTCCTCTTGAACGATGTCGATGGGCGGATTGTTCCCCTGGTAGTGCATCCAGATGATTGCGGTTTAGTTACAGGATGGATAAGATGTTACGGATTTTTGCCTGGTGCTGGAAAGAGAGAAAAGCTCATAAGCTGCTGCCTATTCCCCAGGCCGACCGCTGATCAAACGTTTTGAATACCCTCTCCTTACCAGCTCCTCGTATGCCTGCCAAACGTTGTCCGGAATTTCCTGCTCGATCTGGAAACCCATTTCCGGGTATAACTTTATCCGTTGCGTATCCCCGACAATAATATGGATCATATCTTCCCGGGAAACCTGCGCGCTTTTGTACTCACGAAAAGGCGTCTGAGGGGAGGCAACGAAAAGCTCGGGACCTGGCCAGATCTTCTTAAAAGTGGCGTAGGTTCTTCGCTCCATATAAGGCTTTTGGACTGCAATCACTCTTCGGATCTCCCGGCCTTTATGAGCTAACAGCGCTCGTGTGAACGCTACATTTTCTCCGGTATTGGTAGACCGATTTTCAATCCAGATCCTGTCTCCCGGCACACCCAGATTGGCAGCGCGTTCAGCAAATAGCTCTGCCTCCGGCCGGTCGAACATTCTGGCCGTCAGTTCCCCCTGCCCGCCGGACATGACAATAAGAGGAGCCCAGCCCTCCTGAAAAAGCTCGGCGGCTCGATCTGCCACTTGAATATCATGGCTGCACAATACGATGATGACATCGGCCTTTTCCAACGGCATCCCCAGGTGGTTGTAATTCCAAAGTACTTCCGCCAGCTGTTCGTCGGTTCGATTATCCATGCCCATATTTTACCCATTTGGTCATGAGCAATGCCTGAGGGCAGGGTAGGAAAAATTCCAGCCTGCCTCAAAAACATGGAGCTAGAGCTTGAGCGGACATCTGTAATGTGAAAGTGGTGAGCATTGTGATCAGGCTTTTAATCCAAACTTTGACGAAAGCTGATAGAATTCCGGAAATGGAATATACAACAATATTTCCAAAAGCGATCTGCGCATGCGAGCCCACCCTTCACACGAGCGGTGGGCTTTTTATTTTGATAAATAAGACCATTGAATTAAATATTGATCGGGGCAAAGCGTCTGCAACTTGAAAGGTTAACATCCGTACATTGTACAGAATGTGCAAAACTACGCAAATCACATTATGCTGGCATCGAGGACTGAATGGACAAAAAGACGATCTCAAGTGGGAAATTGGCAGCCTGTATTACAAAAACAGCAAGTAAACAGACATACTACACGATCCGATTATTGGTGGATCGCGGCCGATTGGAGGATGCATACCGGGCGTATGCCTATTTCCGCTGGGTGGATGACATGATCGATGATCCATCCTGCTCGTATGAGCAGAGGATCCACTTCACCAACCGGCAAAAATCCCTGCTGGAGGCTTGCTATCGTGGTCAGGTGGGACAGGATCTGTGTGCTGAGGAAAAGATGCTTGCAGACCTTGTTCAAAACGACACGGAGAAGAACAGCGGCCTGCAGATCTATTTGCGTAACATGATGGATGTCATGGTATTCGATGCCTGGCGGCGCGGCCGGATCATTTCCCAGTGCGAGCTGTCAGATTACTCCCATAAGCTGGGCAAGGCAGTGACGGAAGCGTTGTACTACTTCATCGGGCATGATGATCCCTCGCCTTGTCAAGAGGCCCGTTACCTGGCAGTAACGGCCGCCCATATCACCCATATGCTTCGGGATGCCGTGGAGGATGTGGACAACGGCTACTATAACATTCCAGGCGAGATCGTCTCTGTGCGCGGCATATCGCCCAGGGACCTGTCCCATCCCCTCTATCGCGAATGGGTGTGCGACCGGGTCCATCTGGCGCGGCAGGACTTCAAAAAGGGAAGGGCCTGCACCTCGCGTGTGAAAAATCTACGCTGCCGTCTGGCAGGTTTTGCATACATTTCACGCTTCGAATGGATGCTGGATGCGATCGAACGCAACCAGTACCACCTCCGCTCTGATTACCCGGAAAGGAAAAGTCTGAAAACCGGTTTGTGGATGATCAGGTCGACTCTGACCTCGATGTTCGCTTCACTACGGACGAGGGTAGAGTCCCAGGAGTCTGTGACACAGTCCATGTGGATGGATGAAAGATGAAAACGAAGAAAGTAGTGATTATTGGTGCCGGTATTGCCGGCATGACGGCCGCGACACATTTGGCACAGCGCGGCCTGCAGGTGACCGTCCTGGATAAGAACAGCCATGCCGGCGGGCGCTGTGACCGCATCAGCCGCGATGGTCATCAGTTTGACACTGGTCCAACTCTCATGGTCATGCCCCTGCTGTACGAAGCGGAATTTGCTGCGCTGGGTGCATCCATGCGTGATCTACTTGAGCTGCAGCGTGTCGACCCCACCTACCATCTGGTCTTCGACGATGGCAGCCAGCTGGCGCTCACGTCAGATTTTGAGTCGCTGAAGAACCAGCTTGAATCCTTTGAACGGGGCAGCTTTCAGTCCTTCCTGCGGTATCTGGAGGAGGGGAATTGCCATTACCACCTGGGCATCGAGAAGCTGGTCCAGCCCGATTTTCGCAAACCGACCGACTTCTTCAAGCTCAGCAATCTTCCCATGCTATACCAGGTCAAGCCTTTCCGAAAACATTATGCCAACATGGCAAACTACTTCGGCGATCCGCGCCTGAAGGCAGCTTTTACCTTTCAGGACGTATACATGGGGTTAAGTCCCTTTGAGGCACCGGCCACGTTCTCCATGATGCCGTATACCGAGCTGGCCCATGGCGTCTGGTATCCGCGCGGGGGGATGTATAAGATCGCCGAGGCGCTCCAGTCCCTGGCGATTCAGGCGGGCGTGGAGTTCATGTTCAATACGGCGGTGGATCAGATCGATGTGAAGCAAAAGAAAGCATGCGGCGTCACGGTGGATGGCCAGCGCGTGGAGGCGGATGCGGTCCTGGCGAACGCCGACCTTCCCTATGTTCTCCAAAACCTGCTCCCGCCCGATGGCCAGGCCGGGAGGATGGACCGCAAGCGCTATTCCTGCTCGGTCATCAGCTTCTTCTGGGGGATGGATCAGCCATACGAACAGCTTCCGCCGCACACGCTCTTTCTGGCCAGCGATTATCGCGAGAACTTTGAGACGATCGACCGGGATCTGGGACTGCCGGCCAACCCGAGTCTTTATATCCATGCTCCGGCCCGGCTTGATGCATCCATGTCTCCACAGGGACAAGATACCCTGATCGCCATCGTCCCCGTCGGGCATCTATCCAGGAATGGGGAGCAGGATTGGGCGGAGCTGCGCGACAAGGCCCGGCAGCATGTCTTCCGGCGCCTGTCCTCTTTGGGGATTAACGATCTCGAATCGCACATCAAGTTCGAGACCAACTTTACGCCGCTTTCCTGGCGCAAGCGCTACAACCTGGCGAAAGGCTCGACTCATGGCCTGTGTCACAACCTGGCTCAGCTCGGCTACTTCCGCCCGGACTACCAGCATCCCCGTTATCGCAACCTGTACTTTGCCGGTGCCAGCGCGCGCCCCGGTACGGGGATACCGACCGCCATGGTTTCCGGCAGGCAGTGTGCGCAGCGGATCATCGATACGCTATCATTTATCGATTAGAAAGGCCTGCCTGCTCGAAAACACAACCGGTTTGCAAGGCTCGCCCTTATGGGCGCTCTCCCTGTGCAAGCCGGGCTTCGATCTCGTCCAGGACTTTGTTCAGGTCCCAGATTCCTTCGACAACAGGTCCGTGATATGTGCGTCGGGGAAAGGCGTCCATGATCCAGCTGCACTTAATTACGGCATCAGCCCTTCACAGCACCGGCCGTCATCCCGCTCACGATGTAACGCTGGAGGAGTAATGCCACCAGGACCGGCGGGACGGCGGCCAGAATGCCACCTGCCATCATGCCATTGATATTGACAACATAACGACCGATGAATTCAGAGATCGCCACCGGGACCGTTTTGGCAGCCAGTGTGCTGGTAAAGATCAGGGCATAGAAGAACTCGTCCCAGGCGAGCAGGAAGACAAACATGGCTGTGGAAACCAGTCCCGGAACGGAAATAGGGATGACCACCCGGAACAAAATTTCCAGGCGCGAGCAGCCGTCCAGCAGCGCGGCATCCTCCAGTTCGATCGGAACGCTTTGAAAGTAAGTGGCCATCAGCCAGATGGCATAGGGCAGCGCAAAACTCATGTAGGTCAGGATCAGCACGATCGGTTTATTGATCAAATGCAGACTGGAAGCGAGGATGAACAGGGGCAGCACCAGCGAGATTTCGGGGATCATCCGGGTGGAGATAAAGCCAAGCTCGATCGGACGGTTATAGCGGAAGGGGATGCGTGTCAAGGCATAGGCTGCCAGGCTCCCGATCAAGAGGCAGATGATCGTCACAGCCGAGGCGATCTTGAGGGAATTCAACAGGGCCGTTGCAAACGTGCGCGGGACGGAGGAAGCCGCCTGGCTGGGAAAAAAAATATCGAGGTAGTTCTGAAACGTGGGATGCTGGGGGATCCAGTGGGGAGGAACCGTGAACAACTCCACCTGCGTCGAAAGGCTGGCGCTAAACAACCAGAGCAAAGGGAAGAAAATAAAGAAGTACACGGGGAGTGTCAGCAGGAAGAGTGGAAGTTTGCGTAAAAATTTTCGGAATGACCTCATGAGGCCGCCTCTCCCGGACGATACAGAAACTTAATGTAGATAAATGCCATGATGAGCGTGAAGGCAGAGATCAGGAAGGACAGCGCCGCGCCCGTTCCCTGCTTTCCGAATGCGAAGGAATTGAGATAGGTCAGGTACGTGATCGTCAATGTTTTGTACGCGGGTCCGCCACTGGTCAGGATGTAGACGATGTCGAACACGCGGAAGGCATCCACGGTGCGGACGATCAAGACCACCAGGATGGCAGGGCGCAGCAGTGGAACGCGGATCCGCCAGAAGCGCTGCCAGGCATTGGCGCCATCCACCGCGGCAGCTTCATCCAGGTCCTCGGGGATGGCTGCCAGAGCCGCCTGCAGCACCAGGGCCACGAATGGCATGGTATGCCACATATCCGCCAGGATGATCAGGTTCATCGCCATGTTTGGCAGGGTCAGCCAGGGAATGTAATGGTCGATCAAGCCAAGCTGCAGCAGCAGGCCGTTCAGTGCTCCGAAATCCGCACTGTAGATCCAGCGCCACATGGCCCCGTTGACAATGGTGGGCACCGCCCAGGGGATGATCAGGGCAAAGCGCAGGAACTTCCAGCCCCAGGGGCGCGAGTGGATCAACTGGGCGATGCCAAGACCCAGGGCTAATTCCAATCCGACCGAGACAAGCGTGAAGTAGAAAGTCCGCCCGATGGTCTGCCAGAAGAGCTGATCTCGCAGCATGTCGAGGTAGTTGCCAAACCCGACAAATGTCCTTATCTGGTTGATGCCTGTGGGGACGTGGAAGAAGCTCAGGTAGAACGTGGAGATGACAGGCCAAAGGGTGATGACCAATATGACCAGCAGGCTGGGCACAAGCAGCAGCCAGGCAGTACGGGCGTCCTTCTGCCATAAGGTAAGCTTTCTCTTGGTCGTGGAATTGATCGCCATAATTCGAGAATGGAGTGGATTTGCAGCCGCCTGCAAATCCACTCCATTATATTTGGTGAGTTACTGGCCTGCCAGTTGGACCCACTTTGCGGCGGCATCGTCCAGTGCCTGCTGCGGGCTCTTGACACCCGTCAGCGCTTCCTGGATCGCCAGCTGCAGCGCGGCGGAGGCTTCGTTGTAGTAGGGCACGGTCGGACGTTCGTTGGCATACGGGAACTGTGCCAGGAATGCCGGGACCGTGACCGGGTTGTTCGGGGTGGCGTTTTCCAGCTGCTTCAAGGCATCGCCCTCAAAGGCCGTCTTCCATACCGGCAGCATTTCGGCAGAATACTTCATCTGCACGTCATAGCTGGCCAGGTATTTGAGGAACTCCCAGGTCTGGTCGGGATAGGGCGTGGTCGCCATGATGGCGAAGGAGCTGGATCCATCCACGCTCGAGCCCTGGATGCCTGCATCCGCGCCCGCCTTGAAGACGGGCATCGGTGCGAAGGCAGCCTGCCCGGTGATCTTCGACTTCGACGCATCGTTCGAATCGCTGTATTCGAACAGCCAGTTCGGGGCAAAAGCGGACTGCCCGGCAATGAAGTTATCGCGAACTGCGTTCTCGTCGCTGGAGACCGAGGCGGGGTTGGTCAGGCCATCGTCGATGGTCTGCTTCATCCAGGTCAGGGCCTGCACGCCCTTTTCATCGTTAAAGGCCGGCTTGCCATTCGCATCCACGAACTTCCCGCCGTTGCCATAGAGCAGGAAGGCAAAATCACAGACTACGCCCTCCTTCTGGTTCCAGGACCAGATGACCGGATATTCCACGATGCCCTTCTCTTTGAGCGTTTTTGCCTGGTCGACCATTTCCTCCCAGGTCTTGGGCGGCGCGGTGATGCCGGCCTTGGCCAGCATATCCTTGTTATAGATAAAGTACTTCACATCCATCAGCCAGGGCATGCCGTACACCTTGCCGTTGCGGGTCACGCCGTTCCAGGAGGCCGGGAACATGCCGGACTTCATCTCAGGCGTGATGCGGTTGGTGACATCCAGCAGGTAGCCGGCCTTGATGAATTCGTCGGGCCAGATCACATCGATCATGGCCGCGTCGTAGGCGGGCGGCTTGGCAGCCATGCCGGTTACGATCTTGTCATGGATGTAATCGTAGCTTTGGTATTCCATCTCGACTTTGATGCCGGGATTCTTGGCTTCGAACTCGCGGGCGATCTGGTCGATCTCGGCAGGCTTCAGGCCGGCCTGGTCCATTGTCAGGACGTGGATCGTCACCGGTTCATTGGCTGCCGGCTTGGGCGCACAGCTTGCGAGAAGCAGGAACGCAAGGACCAGCAATGTGAGCTTATACAGGGTACGCATTGAGTCTTCTCCTTCCAAACAAGTCTGGTTTCGATTATCCCTACCCGGGACGGTTCTGTCGACACTTGCATCCGTTCTCCGATAATCTGCCTCCTTTCCCTGCTACGAAAGCTTATGGACAACATAGAAATTGGACGTGCTGTGCAGGACATGCGTGATCGCCCCCATGACTCCCGCCCGCAGCCCGAGCTGGGAGACTTCCAGCCTGGGCAGTGTTGGCAGCGTTCCCTTGAGACGCTCCAGGATGGGTCCGATCAACAGGTCGCCGAAGGGTGAAATGCTGCCGCCCAATACGATCAGCTCCGGGTCGAACGAGGCGGCCAGGTTGGCGATGGCGAGCGCAAAATAGTCCACGGTCTCGGCGATGATGGATGTGGCCCAGGGCTGGCCCCTGCGCGCCGCAAGGAAGACATCGTCGGCGGTAAGCGCCTCCAGCTCCGCCGCATCACGCCTGGATCTGAGCTTGAGCCGTGCTCTTTCGACGATCCCCGTGCCCGAGGCGACGGTCTCCAGGGCGCCGAAATCCTGGTAGTCCCTGCCCAAAAATTCCCGCCCGGGGATGAAGTTGCCGATCTCGCCCGAGGCCTTGTGGGCCCCCCGGTAGAGCGCCCCGTCGATGATGATGCCCGCCCCGATCCCTGCGCCGCTGCCGATCAGGATCATATTCTCGATATCCTGCCCGGCTCCAAACCATAGCTCGCCCATGGCTGCCAGGTTGACATCGTTATCCACCGTGATCGGAAGGCCGTACTGCCCGCTCAGCCGGGCCTTGAGCGGAAATTCCTTCCAGCTCAGGGAATAGGCCCAGGTGACGATCCCCTCCTTGTGCAGGGTGATACCCGGCGCGCCCACGCCGATGCCGCGCACGCGCCGCTCTCCCAGCCTGGGGCTGGCGAGCAGGGTATCGATTAGCTCGACCAGACGCCGGTAGTTTTCCTCGCTCGAGGCAGCGTGGCGCCCTGTATTGATCTCATCAAGGATGTTGCCGCTCAGGTCCGCGATTGCCCCGTAAAACTGTGTCCCGCCCATATCCACGCCCACCACCACAAAGCTCTCCCCGTTGAACGCCAGCAGGGGACGGCGGCGGCCGCCGCTCCATTCGCTGCTGCCCTCCGCACGGACAAAGCCCTCCTCGACCAGCTCGTCCACGATGCGCATGACGGTGGGCAGGCTCACATCCAGCCGCTCGGCGATGGCGGAGCGCGAAATGGGGCTCTCGCGACGGATGATCTCCAGGATCGCAGACCGGTTGATCTCACGCATGTCGGCGGCTGTGATGGTGAGCAGATAAGCCATTCGACCTCGCAAAAGCCCACTCAATATTTACACGGTGTAACTATTACTTACACTATGTAAATAGCATAGCAGGAATTAGGAGCAGAGTCAAGTTTTTGGAAGAAACGGCTTGGCTCGGCGAATCCCTGCCTCGAAATATCCTACTGTGGAGAAATTTGCGAGCCTGCCAAAAAGCGTTTTGTGATGCAGCGGTGCCTAGGCCCAAAATCCTCACCTCTGCCAGCAGGACCAATTCGACGGATCTGCTGCACCATCTTCGATCACGATGATGCTGGCAACAATTCGCAACTGCCTGAATGGCGACGGCCGCCAGTCGTTCGCTTGGCTGCGGCGACCACACGAAGCGTAGTGGCGGCTTTGCAATACGGACAGGAAAAAGCCAATCGCGCTTCTATGATCAAGAAAAGAACAGCCTATCCATTCGGTTAGTCCCGGACCCATCCAGAGGGAGGCGTCAGCTTGCCTTTTTTCTGCTACACTCTATCTGTAAAGCGGCTCATGGGCTCTCAAAGCCAAGCCGGCACACAGCGGCTCCATCTATGAATTGCAGGACACAGAAGAATGATGAATGAAGAAAGTGAACTTGACGAGTTTGCGCCCTGGATGGTGATGATTATCACCGTGATCGGCGGCTTCCTGCGGGTCCTTCTCCTGGAGAGTAAAGGGATGTGGCTGGATGAAACGTTCAGCGTATGGCTGGCCAACCACAGCGTTCTGGAGATGCTGCAATGGATCGTCAGGATCGATCAGCACCCGCCTCTGTATTATTTGCTGCTCCATTCCTGGATCGCCCACAATGGGGATTCGCCCTATTATGCCCGCCTGCTTTCCGTACTCTTCGGCGCAGCTACAATCCCGGTGATTTACCTGATCGGCAAACGCCTGTCTGGCGTGGTGTTGGGGCTGGCAGCAGCCATATTTCTGGCCGTATCCCCTTACAATATCGCCTTTTCCCAGGAGGCGCGCATGTACACCCTCCTGACGCTCAATGCAGCCGTGGCGATGTATGCCCTAATCAGGTTGCTTACGGATCCACGCTCCGCCATGCCCATCGGCAGCCAGTTCCGGGAATATCTGCATGCCTGGCGGACTTTGGGGCCGGTAGAGCCGGAGATCTATAAAGAGTTCAGCTATGAGGTCGAAACCCGCAGCCAAGGCGGATGGAAAGGCTGGATCTATCGCCACCGCTGGAATCCCATCCAGACGATCGAGACCGACCTGGCCTGGGTCGTATTGGTCGTATTCTCGGCCGCGACCCTGCTGACGCACAATACGGCTGTCTTTTTCACGCTGGCTGCCAATATCTTTGTCCTTGGTCTGATTCTGTATCAAAGGATGAAGAAGCCGGGTTCGCCATCCGCCCTCCAGGCTCCCTCTTTGGGGAACTGGGTCAAGTCCCAGATTATCATTTTCCTGCTGTGGTGCCCATGGATCCTTGCCTTTCTCAGGCAAGCCCGCGCGGTCGACCAGAGGTTTTGGATTCCCAAACCAACCTGGGACGCCGTTCTCCATGTGTTTAAATTCTTCTTGAATGCCTCTGCGCCTCTTCCCACCGGCCAGGCCCTGGCGATGTGGAGCCTGTACGTGCTGGTGCTTTGTTTGGGCCTGCTGCATTTCCGCAAAAGCATATCCCGATTCATTTTCCTGGCGACTCTGATCGCCGTCCCCGTCCTGGCTGAGCTGCTCGTGAGCATCCGCCGGCCGATCTTTTACGACCGGACCCTGATCTGGATATCGATCCCCTTGTTCCTGCTGTTGGCAGCCGGTATCGCCCAGCTGAAACATCGTCTTCTTATTGTTGTGGTGCTGGGAGTCTTAGCCACAAACAACCTATTCTCGGCTGGCGATTATTACAGGTTCTATCAAAAGGAGGATTGGAGCACTGCTGCCGGTTACGTCGCAAAATTCGCCGAAAAGGACGACCTTGTGCTTTTTAACTCCAACTTTGTGGAGATCCCGTTCGATTATTACTTCAAACCCTATGAACAGCTGTATTCGATCCAGATCAAAAGGCAGGGGATTCCGCAGGACCTGATCGAGGACGGGGTCCTGGAGCCCATGATGACGGAAAGTGATGTACCCGAGTTAATCTCAATGCTGCGCGGGCATGACAGAGTCTGGCTGGTCTACAGTCACGACAGTTATACAGATCCATTGGGCCTCATCCCGCAGACGCTTGCATCGCAGATGAAACTACTCAAGACACGCGAATTTTACGGGGGTCAGGTCCAGTTGTACGGAACACCGTGAGCCCGGTTCAGAAAACCGCGGTCGAACAACGCCTCCCCAGAGGCCAGCGGGATCATGCAACCTCGCCTATGGACAGACGGTTACCTGCCACTGACCGAAATTCCGATCCCGACCGCAAGCAAAATGATCCCAAGGAGGAAAGACCAGAACAGGATACTTCTCTTATCCATGGGATCCACATTGCCTGCATTTGAGTCTCTTAGCCTGACCATTGTCACAAGCCACGGCAGCGTGAGAGCTGTACCGACGTATAGCCACATTGAAAAGTGCATCATATTCTCCTTATTGAAAATCTAATTTCCCTGTTTCAAAGAGCATTATGACTTTTGTGATGGACAGTCGCAGCGGGAATAAATAAAAGTATACGGGCAGATTATGGAAAGATGTATAGTCTGGAGTTGCCCTGCTGTTGCATGACATGGATGGAAATCAAAAGGTACGTGCTGCAATGATTGTGTAATCTTCTCCATCCCTTGTTCGATCTTTTTTCCTTTAGCTGCTCGAAGTATAGAGAAATGGTGCGACATCTTCCTGCTGGGAATCAAGTGCTGCAGAGGACGATTGAATATTCCCTCTGGGACAGGAATGCCTTATCATAGGTGTATATATTGGTGATAGGAGAAGGAGGATGAACTACCTATGGATGCAGGCATTATCGGTCTGGGCAATTTGGGAACCGCGATTGGCAACCTGATCGCACGCAACGGCCATGCCGTGCTGGGCTGGGAGTACAACCCGGATGTTGTCAAAGAACTGAATGAGCGCCACACGAACACACGATTCCTACCGGAAGTCAACTTATGCCGTACTTTAGAGGGGACGACCAGCCTGCACGAGCTGCTTGCCTGTCCGGTGATCTTCATCGCCTTGCCATCGGTGTTCATCCAGCCCACCCTGGCACCGCTTCGTGGGCAGCTTCCAGCGGATACCCTGCTGGTCAACATGGCAAAAGGCATCGACGCGACCACCGGCCTGACATCATTCCAGACCCTGGCCGAGATCTTTCCCGGCAATCCGCGCCTGATGCTGTCAGGTCCGACCATCGCCAACGAATTTGCCCGCCTGATGCCAACCGTGGTGGTTTTGGCCGGGGAAAGCAGGAGCCATCTGCTACGAGTTTCACGACTGCTGGACAACGAATATTTCCGCACCCGTTTCTCGGACGACGCGATCGGCGTCGAGTTGGGCGGGGTCCTTAAAAACATCTATGCCATTGGGCTGGGAATGCTGGATGGCAAACAGATCCGGAGCATCAATTTCCGGGCTGTCTACCTGACCCTGGCCCTGGAGGAGATCACCAGGATTGGGGTGAGCCTGGGCGCCAAGATCGAGACCTTTTTGTATCTGTCAGGTGTAGGCGACCTGCTGGCGACCTCGCTCAGCGAGTACAGTCACAACCGTCGGATGGGTGAACTCCTGGCCCAAGGTCTCAGCCTGACTCAAATCGAGACGCAGATGGGGGTAGCGCCGGAAGGTTTCAACACACTGCGCTCAATGCTGTATCTCGGCGAAAAGATGCACGTGGCGATGCCCCTGGCCAAGGGGTTGTGGGATGTCATTCATGGCCGCTCCTCCGCCGAG
>JBLMZU010000091.1:0-4943 GCA_050258995.1 Bacteroidota bacterium | reverse complement strand
GCATATGCTTCGGCGATGGCATATCCCAATCCTCGAGAGCCACCGGTAATGACGGCGACCTTGTTTTGTAAAATACCTTCCATTCGTTTTCCTTGATTCAAAAAGTATATAAATAGATTGTGAATTGAGTGTAAATAAATTCCGGAGAGACGGGCTAGCCGTGGACTGGTTCCTCTTCAAGCTCCTGCATGGCCTGTGTCATCACTTCCAGCGCCTCCACGATCCGGGCGCGCTCCTCGGCGTTCAGTTTTCCCGCCAGGTCCTCCACCCAGCGATAGCGCTCTTCATTTCCCGCGTCGATCAGCTGGCGTCCCTTGGCGGTCAGGTTCAGTGTCTTGGCACGCCGGTCGGTCGGGTCTTCCTCCCGCACCACATAGCCGCTCTGGACCAGCTTGTCCACCATCTGGCTGGCCGCGGCAGGGGTGATCTCGAACCGGTCGCTGATCCCCGACATCCCGCAGGCACCGCGGTGGTACATCTGCGTCATCAGGCTGAACTGCGGCATCGACAGCCCCGTGGATCGGGCGAAGCGCCACCAGCTGCCCATCGAGCGCTGCATAAAAGCGTCCATCCATGTCCGGATGGATTGCGTGAACTGGATTTCTTTGGTCATAGTTAACCCTTCTTTTTAGTTAAGCGGGCTTAACTTTATACCTCAGTTAAGTTTTTGTCAAGCCGGGGAAAGTAAGAAAAATATTAGAGAGTTAGACTGTAATCAGTCACGTGCCTGCAATGCAGTTGCAGGCAAAACATAAAGCAGGAAAGAGTTTTGTATAATAAGGCCAAACATGAATCACATGGGAGCCATGCATTGAAAACCATCCTTGAAAAATCACGCTATCTTGCCCTGATCGGGATCATCCCCATGCTGGTCGCATCCGTGGCCGCCTTCGCCTGGGGCCTGATGCAAACTGTCCAGGTGGTGGTGCTCGGTTTTACATCGCTGGGCATGGATAAGGCCCTTGTACTGGGATTCCTGTTGATCGTGGACATCTTTCTGATCGCGACGACCCTGCTGATCTTTACCATCAGCCTGTATGAGCTTTTCATCGAGGAAATCAACGCGCCCGACTGGATGGTCGCCCACAGCCTGAACGATCTCAAGATCAAATTGAGCAGCATGATGGTCCTGGTGATGGCGATCAAGTTCCTGGAACTCTTTATGAAAGGCGGCGATGCCCAGGATCTGTTCTGGACGGGCCTGGCCATTTCGCTGGTGTCGGGTGTCCTGATCGCTTTTGGATATTTTGGGAAAAAGGAATAAAACTGTAAACAGATCAGGAGTACCTGTCTGCCAGGGCATGGGCGATCGCCTGTTCCATTGTCAGGGTGCGGCCATGCTCCATTGCTTCGGAAAAAGCCTTGTCCCCCAACGCTGTGCGACAAGGTGCAAGATCCCTCTCAAACTCCACTTCATTTTCGGGCTGCCATGCACCCATTGCGGCAAAAATGCTCTTCGAGGCTGAAAATAAGTAAACGGCACGGACCGGGTCTCCCCCACTTTGAGAGGCATGAGCAATATGCCGCAGCACGGAAGCGATTTCGTATTTACTTTCAATTTCTTGATCAAGGACCAGCGCCTCTTGCAGTGCACCTAATCCTTCTGTCGCGTTACCCAGTTTGAGCTGGAGCATACCAATAAAACGGAGCGCTACACCTTGAAAATATGAGTCGCCAAGTTTCCGAAATACCGGCAGGGACTCCTCGTGCAGGGCAAGTGCGGTTGCTTGATCGCCCTGGTGATAAGCCCCATTTCCCAGAGAGATCACAGCATTGGCATATCCCCACTCGTCATGAATTTCTCGAAAGAATGCCTTGCTTTCCTCCAGGACGGATTGCGCTTCTGTAAAATTCCCCTCAGAGATTAAAACAAGACCAAGAATGGTTAATGCCCAGGCAATGTTCCTCTTGTCATTACACGCGCCTGCAACAGCCAGTGCTTGCTCCACGAAGGGCCTGGCCTCCTTCGATCCCATCTGCAGCCATGTATGAAAAGCGAGCTGGGCCAGTGCATGGGAGTGTAACAACGGATACTGTACGGCGTTCGGTAGTGCCGCGACACGTCCAAGCCATTGCCGTCCCTCACCCAGGTCCGAGCGCCGCAACCAGAACAGGGATAAGTTGCATGCCATTTGCAAAGCCGTTTCTGTCTGTCCAGTTTCGATCGCCCATTCCAGGGCCGAGCGCAGGTTATCGCGTTCGGCACTGAGGCGTCTGAACCATCTCACTTGATCCGGTCCATGAATTTCCGGATCGGCCTGTTCGGCAAGATTCAGAAAATAGGCTAAATGTGCATTGCGCACATCTTCTTCGTTCCCCATATCCTGTAAACAGTGAAGTGCAAACTGCTGGATGGTAACCAGCATGGAAAAGCGGACAGCTCCATCGGGATCGGAGACCTGGTGCAAAAGACTTTTATCCCATAGGGAAGTCACTACATCCGCTGCAGATTTCCCTGTGATCCTCCTTGAAAAAATGCTTTCCACGGTCTCAAGAGTAAAACCACCTGAAAATATCGAAAGACAGGCAAATAGACTTTGTTCCTCTTTCGGGAGCAGGTTATAGCTCCAGCGGATGGCATCATTTAATGTCTTATGACGCGGGGAGAGAGGGCGCATGCCATCGGCGGAGAGTGCAAAGTCGTTGTTCAATTGCTTCAACAAATCCTGGGGTGTCATCAAACGCATCCGCGCCGCCATTAATTCGATTGCAAGAGGTAATCCATCCAGCTGGGCACAGATGGCTGCGACGGTCGCGAGATTGTCAGACTGCAGCCCAAAGTCAGGCCGGACGGCGCGGGCACGCTGAGAGAAAAGAGTGAGTGCAGGATATGCAGAAGCATTTTCGACTTCAATAGCAGAGGCTCCTTTGGGAACCTGCAGGGCAGGAATGGCATGGATCCATTCGCCCGGGATGCGCAACGATTCCCGGCTGGTGGCAAGGATCTTCAAATGAGAGCTGACAGAAAGCAGGCGGGATACAAGGGTCGCCACCTCTTCGATGAGATGCTCACAGTTATCCAGCATGATCAATAATTCTTTGTTGCCGATACCGTCAATCAGCTGCTCGTCCGCAGACTGATGCCTCGTTTTCACATAGCCGAGTGCCTGGGTAATCGTTTGTACGATCAGGGCCGGATTATCCAGTGGAGCCAGCGGGACAAAGAAAATGCCATCCCGAAAATCAGGCAAAACTGTGCGTGCAGCCTCAATGCTCAGCCGGGTCTTGCCAATTCCTGGCGCCCCGGTCAGGCTGACAAGCCGGATTTCCTCACGCAATAAATATTCGCGCACAAGGAAGATTTCCCTCTCACGTCCGATAAACGATGTGCTTGTGGATGGCAAATTCGTACGCGGCGGGCTCTCCGGGATTTGCCAGGGAATGGTTTCCTTCATTTCAACCGGCGCGGAGCGCCAGTCTCCCCGCGCGAAGCGCAGAAACGCAGCCCGCTCCTCACGAGGAACGCCAAGGATTTCCGCCAGGCGCTCGACGATCTGAGCCGATGGACGGCGATCCTCGGCTTCGAGCTTGCGGATGGTTTCGGCGGAACAACCCACCTGCATCGCCAGCCCGGCCTGGGTCAGATCGAGTGCCTTGCGGCTGCGCTTCAGCCAGTATCCAAAGGAATGTTCTTGTGACATGGAACCGTTAAATCCAATCCCTTGTGGTTGGAAAACTGTACCGTTTTTTGTACCGTTTTGCGTGACCTGTGGAGGGACGCAATTTGCTACAGTATGCCTGGAGATCAATCCGGATCTCACAAATATTATATCTGGTCAAACCAGGAACGGAGGACCCATGAAAAAGTTATTGTTATCCAGTTTGATGGTTCTGCTGCTCGCAGTTGTTGTGGCGGGCACGGCCTTCGCTGCGCCTGCGGCGGACAGGCAGCTGCTTCTGAAGGGGTCGATACAATCCCAGGAGACGTATTCCATCGATTTCCCCATCATGTCGGTCAATGCGACCGGCTCAGGCACGGCCACCCAGCTTGGGCAGTTCAACGTCACATACCAGGTGGCGGTCAATCTTCTGACTGTTTCAGGCCCCGGCTCCATCCAGTTTGTGGCGGCCAATGGCGACAGCCTCTTTGGACAAGGCTCCGGGCAGGCCAGCGATACGGGGACGCCCGGCGTCTTTAACGTTGTGGAAACGTATACGATCACCGGTGGTACGGGACGGTTTGCCGGTGCCAGTGGGAGCATTACTCTCGATCGCATCGTTGACACCAACACCGGTGTGACATCCGGAACCATGAGCGGGGCCATTCTCCTGCCATAGAAGAACAGGCAGGGTTCTCTGGCAAGCTCAAATCTCGGCCTCTTCCTGCTGCGGGAAGTCGCGGGGTGATGCTCAATTTCAAATATAAGTTGGGGACATGGGAAAGACGTGACTGGACCAATCCGGTCACGTCTCATTTAAAGGTCGGGCATCGAAGGAATGATCTCAGAATGGTGTTTCCTGTCTCGTGAACCTTCCCCAAACCTGACGGGGAATGGTAATATCCTACCATCTCTTGACTCGGTCAGTCTGGGGTTTTCCACTGCATGGCCGCCGGGATGCTTCACCATGGTACCAGAGTGGGGAATATCCGGGGAACAGTCATCAACATACCAGCGTTTAAATTGTGAATACTTAACATGACCCAACTCTTCATCAGTTATTCACGCAAGGATACTGCCTTTGTCCGCCGCCTGGCCGGGGATCTGGAAAAAACCGGTTATTCGGTCTGGTGGGATATCACCGATCTGCGCGGCGGCGACGATTGGGTGCGTCTCATTCCGGAGGCGATCCAGAACAGCGACTTCTTCATCGTGGTGCTGTCGCCCAACTCGACCGCCTCCGAATGGGTCCGCAAGGAATGCACCCAGGCGATCTCGCTGCGCAAAAAGATCATCCCGATCATGCTGGAACGGACGGCCGTTCCCTTTTCCCTCAACACGATC